>JAQXIT010000131.1 GCA_029007925.1 Bacillota bacterium
CTGAAAATCTCCGGATCCCAGACCGTATCCCCCAGCACATCGTGGAGCTGCTCCAGCGCCGTCATCAGAATCTCCCAGAGCTGATTGAGAATCTGGGCTTCCCGCTGCTCCTGACGGGCATCCAGCTCCTCCGCCAGCTTCCCGAGGCGGTCGGCCAGCCGGATCTCCTCCAGAAATCCATACAGAGCGGTGACCTGACCGGATAGATTGGCAGCTTCCCGGAAGCCCCGGTTCAGCCGGAACAGAGGCTCCAGCGCCAGAATTCTCGCCCGGTTCAGCGCCTCCAGCCGTTTTACGGCGTCCTCCGTCCAGACTTCCCCCACGCCGTCGGGGTGCCAGATCCATTGGGTCTGCCAGCGATTTCCCCGGATGCCCCAAAGAACCGCGTAGTTTTCCAGCCGGTCACAGGTGTCGGGATCCAGCGGTGACAGTACGGATTTTAAGTAACGCAGTACATCCCGCTGCTCAAAGCCCCCCAAGGCAGCGTCCATGGCCGCCAGGACCGTGGATACCACAGTTTTGCGCAGGATATCCTCGGTGCCGGAGCGGTAGAGCGGTATGCCGCAGCGGTGAAATACCGGATCCACCAGCTCCCGATAGGCCGCCTCATGGGCACAGACAATGCTGATGTCCCGATACCGGCATCCGGAGCGAACCAGTTCCATGACCCGCTCCGCGGCCATCAGAACCTCCTCATGGGGCGAATCCGCCCGAACCGCCCGCAAGCCGGGAACGGAATTGGGCAAGCTGCCCTGAAACAGGGCGCCGCACATGGCGCCGATTGGGTCCTCCCGCCCCGGGACGGTCTGAACCCGCACTTCCACACCGGTGTTCCGGGCGAACCGGTAAAGCTCAGCCGCGGTACTGCCGGCTTTTTCAAAGGCCAATGTGCCGGTGGCAACGGCGTCACAGTTCAGCCCAACGGTGACCATGGGCGACACCCGGATCAGATGCTCCAGAATGGCCATATGCTGCCGGGTAAAGTCTGGGAAGCCGTCTATGTAGAAAATGTGTTCCTCCCCGAAGCTGCCGTCCGCAAGCTGCTCCAGCAGCCAGGTCATCTGATCTCTGGGATCCCGCTTTCCCCGGCTGCACAGGCTGTCGTAGGTCTCCAGCAGCAGCGACAGCTCCTCCAGCTTTTGGGCAAGGGAGCCCTGAGCCTGCTCCGACGCGTGGCGCAGATCCTCCGCCGTGATGCGGCAGCGCTTGAACTCGTCCACGGCGTCCACCAGTTCCGTCAGGAATTCCGGCTTGGTTTCCACGGCGGCGTAGGCCTTCAGCCGGCTGTGGAGCTGCCGCGCTGCGGCGGCCATGGCAACCACCCGTCCGCCGCCGTCCAGGCATTCCGCCGCCGCGCAGCCTGCGCTGTCCGCCACCCGACGGGCCAACCGGGTAAACGAAAGCACCTCCGCGTAACGGCTGGCCGTATCCCCCGCAGCGTCGCAGAGCCGGCGCTCCGTGTCGTGGCTGATCAGCTCCGGCACCATCAAAATTCTTCCGCCCCGCTCCGCCGCCGTATCGGCGGCAATGCGGGAAAGTATTTCCTTGCGGATTGCCACCCAATCTCTGCCGATCAAAAGCTGCAGCATTCCGGCACCGCCTTTCTCCGTTTTTCTCTATCATACCATATTCCCCGCCGAAATGACAGGGCAAATCAGGATCTGCGGAAGAAATTTTCGATCCTTCCCAGACAATCCAGGAAGAAAAACCGCACCTCATACCCGCCGTCATTGCTCAGCGCTCCGGTCAGGCTGTCGGCAAAGCCGGAACCCGCCGCCGTATCGGCAAAGCCCTGAGAGGACGCGGGAACGCACAAAGACGGAAACACCACGCACCACCAGTTTCTTCCCTTGCCCTCCCCGATGGTGACCCGCAGGGATTCATACACCCCCGCCGGCAGGGAAAAGGTATCGTACCGCCGGGTATCGAAGGCCTCCTTCTCCAGCGTGACATGCGCCGTATCCGAGCGCCCCGCCTCCCGGATCACCCGGTTGACGATTTCCTCCAGTTCCGTCAGATTTTCCCGGAGAAAGGCCTCCGCTTCCTCGGCATCGGGAAGAGAATCCATCACTGGCTCCAGCTCCCGCACCAGCGCGTCCCGCACCTGCAGCTTCAGGGCCTGATCGTCCTCGGAATCCGAAGCCGCCACCACATGGAGCCGGATCAGATCCTCGTCCAGCTTCTGCCGGTCAGCCAGAACGGTGCCGAACCAAATCAGAACCGCCGCCAGCATGCAAAAGCCGAAGAATTTCAAAATTTTCCGCATAAAAAACACCGTCCATACTGAAATACTTCCAGTATGGACGGCTTTTGTCAGAATGATACAGGCTTGGCAATAAAAATCTGGGGGTAATTGTCTTTCAGCATACTGCAGATCACGGCGGCGTACTCGAAATCCGGCGCAATGGCAAACACGGCGGAGCCGGAGCCCGTCATCTGCTGGGCAAGGGAACCGTAGGAATTGCACACGGATTTGATGTAATTCAGCTCCAGATGCTCGGCGGTCACCACCGGGTCGAACACATTCCAAATGTTTTCCGCGATTTTTCCCAGATCGCCGGACAGAACGGCGGATTCCATAGCCAGGTTATCCGGGCGGCGGGGAATGGCGCATTCGTCAATCTTCCGGTACAGCTCCGGCGTGGACACGGAGAAATCCGGCTTGCAGACCACGAACACGCAGTCGGGAAGATCCGGCAGCTTCCGCAGCCGCTCTCCTCTGCCCTCCACCATGGCGGTTCCGCCCACGGTGCAGAAGGGAACATCGCTGCCCACCTGCGCGCCAAGCTCCGCCAGAGCGAGAATCGACAGGGGCTCCCCGTAGTGCCGGTTCAGCGCCCGCAGCACCGCCGCGGCGTCGGCGCTGCCGCCGCCCAGCCCCGCCTGACTGGGGATCCGTTTGGTGATCCGGATCTCCAG
>JAQXIT010000132.1 GCA_029007925.1 Bacillota bacterium
ACAAAGAGTGCAGCAACGTGGTGCTGAGTCTGGACGGACGGAAGGAAGTCCACGACCGGTTCCGGGTGGATTACGCCGGCAATGGAAGCTGGGAGAAAATCGTGCCGAAATTCCAGAAGTTCGTGGAGGCCCGGGGCGGGAAGGATTACTATATGCGGGGCACTTTTACCCATTATAACCCGGATTTCCTGAAGGATATTCAGGAAATGCTGGATCTTGGCTTCACCGAGCTGAGCATGGAGCCGGTGGTCTGCGCCCCGGAGGACCCCTCCGCCCTGACCAAAGAGGATCTGCCCATCGTGCTGGAGCAGTACGAGGCGCTGGCGCGGCTCATGCTGGAGCGGTACCGGGAGGGCAGACCCTTCACCTTCTACCACTACATGATCGACCTGAAGGGCGGCCCCTGCATCTATAAGCGGGTGTCCGGCTGCGGCTCCGGCACCGAGTATATGGCGGTGACCCCCTGGGGCGACCTGTACCCCTGCCACCAGTTCGTGGGGGAGGAGAAATTCCGCCTGGGCAACGTCTGGGACGGCGTGACCAACGCCCCCATGCAGGAGCAGTTTGCCTCCTGCAACGTGTACAGCCGGCCGGAATGCGCCGACTGCTGGGCGAAGCTCTACTGCTCCGGCGGCTGCGCCGCCAATGCCTACCACGCCACCGGTGCCATCACCGGCGTGTACCAGTACGGCTGTGAGCTGTTCCGCAAGCGGATGGAGTGCGCCATCATGCTGGAAGCGGCCAAGACCCTGCAGGCCGACTGATGGATACGCCCATCCGAGATTTCGTCCGCGCCTACGCCGAAAGCGGCGCCCTTCGGCTCCATATGCCAGGTCACAAGGGGCAGTCCATTCTGGGCGCGGAGCCGCTGGATATCACCGAGATCGGCGGTGCCGACGTGCTGTACGCCTCCGGCGGCATCATCCGCCGCAGCGAGGAAAACGCCGCCGCCCTCTTCGGCACCGGCCGAACCCTGTACTCCGCCGAAGGCTCCTCCCTGTGCATCCGGGCCATGCTGTATCTGGCGGCGCTGTACGCCAACGCTCAGGGAAAGCCCCCCCGGATCGCCGCCGGCCGCAATGCCCACAAGGTATTTGCCACCGCGGCGGCGCTGTTGGATCTGGACGTGGACTGGATCTGGCCGGAAACCCGGGAGAGTCTGGTCTCCTGCCAGATCACGCCCCGGGCGCTGGAGGATTATCTGGCGCAGGCGGAGGTGCCTCCCGCAGCCGTATATCTCACCAGCCCCGATTATCTGGGCAACATGGCGGATATCGGAGAATTGTCCCGGATCTGCCATGGCCACGGCGCGCTGCTGCTGGTGGACAACGCCCACGGGGCCTACCTGCGCTTTCTGCCGGAATCCCGGCATCCCATGGATCTGGGCGCGGATCTTTGCTGCGATTCCGCTCACAAGACCCTGCCGGTGCTGACCGGCGGCGCCTATCTCCACATCTCCCCCGCCGCGCCGGCGGCGCTGACGGACTGGGCGGAGAGCGCCATGGCGCTTTTTGCCTCCACCAGCCCCTCCTACCTGATTCTGCAGTCCCTGGACGAAGCCAACCGGTATCTCGCGGGAGCTTTCCGTCCCCGGCTGGCGGAATTCGCCGATGCCCTGTCCGCTATGAAGGGACGCCTGGCTGCCTGCGGCTATGTTTCGGCAGGCTCGGAGCCTCTGAAGCTCACTCTGGACGCCAAAGCCCGGGGCCGCACGGGCATCGAACTTGCCCGGGAGCTGGAAAATCGGGGCATTGTCTGCGAATTTTCCGACCCGGACTTCACGGTGATGATGCTGACCCCGGAAAACGGCTTGGACGCCCTTCCCCGGCTGGAATCGGCGCTGCGTTCCGTTCCGGCCAAGGCTCCCATCCTCCGGGAGGTACCCGTTCTGGCCAAGCCGGAGCGGCGGCTGTCCCCCCGACAGGCGCTGATGGCGCCCTCCCGGGAGGTGGAGATCCGCCGGTGCGCGGGAAAGGTGCTGGCCACCCCCACGGTGAGCTGTCCCCCCGCCGTGCCCATTGTGGTCTGCGGTGAGGTCATCGACGAAACCGCCGTCCGCCTGATGGAATACTACGGCATTCCCACCTGCCGGGTGGTGGACACGGATGAAATTAGGGATTAGAAATTAGGAATGAGGAATTCAATGTCATTCCTTCCGCGCCGCCGCCCGCGATGCGCAGAGTGGAGAGTTAGGAGTGAAGATATCCTGTCATTCTTCGCATGGACCGTACTGCCGCAGTGAAATCGGTGCGAGGATCCTTCGCTTAGGATAACAGATTTTCCCGTGGGGAAATTACAATGTTATGTAAACCTAGTATCAAAACAAACAGGGTCGGAAATCCGACCCTGTTGTTTGTTGCAATTAGCCGTTGGCGCGCATCTGAGCGAAGCACTCGCTGCAGTATACGGGACGATCGGACTTGGGCTCGAAAGGAACCTTG
>JAQXIT010000133.1 GCA_029007925.1 Bacillota bacterium
GAGATTGTAGCCTACGATAGTGCATTCAAACATATCGGTGACGGAGTAGATGACAAGGCTGTCTTTGCCGTCGCCGTTATAGTCACCCGCGGTGATCTGCAGAAGGTTGTTGGAGTCTACAATGGTAAGGTTTGCCAAAAGAGCAGACAGCGTTTCGCTGTTCTGGAGGATCTGAGAAGCTACCACTTCCTTGGTTTCGGCATTGATGACGTACACCCATGCAGAGACGCCGATGACGCCGAAGGCTTCTTGTCGGTACCCCACGACTGCCACATGATCCCTGCGGCCGGAGCCGGTGGCGTCAAACGCTACGCCCTTGGCAAAGTACAACGCGGGAATCGTATCATCCGCCATGGAAGCGGTGCTGTATCTCACCGGAGAGTTTGTTGTCAGATTATCGTAAAAAGTCGGAGCATACGATGTGCCGCCATCGGCTGCATATTCAAAAATTTCCGCCTTCTCAAGCAGGGTGAACGCTTCGCCCTTCTGGGTGCCGTAGGGGGTCAGGGTGTCGTCGGAAAAGGAACCCGGCGCCGCCTGATTCAGCATATTCTTGAAAATCTCTTCACCGCTGATATCGGAATTATAGCCATTGCCTGTATCGGGATTCGGATACCAGGGTGTTATCCCCTCAGCAATTGCCTGCGCCGGGAGCAGGCTTATCATCATCAGTACGCTAAGGGCCATTGCAATGATTCTCTTTTTCATTATGGGTTTTCCTCCTTAAGTAAGCGGTCCTTTTGGGACAAATACAGCGCGATGCCCTTCTTCAGAACACCGAGCTGAGCTTGCAGATAGAATTCATCCCCGAACAGTGCATAGTGGACACTGGCGCGGATCAGAATGAAGATCAGCGGGGTGATAATGTCTTTCGGTATTCCGATTTTGCTTTCCAGCTCTGCGGCATATTCGGAATACCGCCGGTCAACGCCTTCGAAGAAAGCCTTGCCATGGGAAATATACTTGGGATGGGTGTATACCTGATACATCAGCCGGTATTTCTTTCCGTGCTGTTTTGCCGTCCAGTAGGGTATCTCGTCAATGAACCGCCATACGTCCTCAATACTCTTGGGCGCCCTCGCCATGAAGTCCTCTTCTACCTTGCTCATGCAGTAAGCCGTGGATTGAACGATCAGATCATCCAGATCCTCAAAATAGGTATACAGGCTCGCGGAGGTGCAGCTGCACGCCTCGGCAAGGCCCTTAATACCGACGGCGTTCAGCCCGTGCTCCGCGTAGCACTCGTAGCATTTTTCCATCAGCTCGTTTTTCCTGTGCCTGAATTCTTCTTCGTTTCGTACCCGCACATCACCACTCCTTTCCGTTAACTGAACGGTCAATTAATTATAGCACGGGCTTTTGGAAAATGCAACAATTATTTCCGGCTGATTGATGACCGGATTGCACCATTATACACATCCGCCCCAAACGGAAGCACCTTCGGGAGCGATCCATGGGCGGATTCTTTTGCGGGAGAGGAGCCGCTCTTTCTGAAACGCTGTATAAATCGAAACTTCTGCGGAAAAACTGGAAAACACAGGAGGAATTCTATGGAAAAAATCAGGAACGGAAAACCGTTGACCGAATTGGAAATCCAGGCTGTCATCCGGCAGCTCTGGCTGACATACTACAACGACACGCTCTTTGCCAAAGGGCTTATTACGGAAGATCAGCGCAATCGAATGCGTCTCAGAATCAAAAACCGGACTGCCGCTGCAAGGCAGTGAACAAAAGCGGCAATCATTTCCTGGTTGCCGCTGCCTTGTTTTTCCGGTAGCCATCTTCCGCACAGTGTGATATTGTGTGTGCTGAACAGGATACAACGAAACAGAAAAGGAGAAAGCATATGGACATACATGAAATCCGGCAAATGCTGCGAACCAAAAGCATCTATGAGATTCCCATGCGGGTCACATTTTACGCCCGTGTGTCCTCGGAATCCGATGAACAGCTCAACTCTCTGGGAAACCAGATCCGGTACTACGAAGAATTTATCAAGCGGAATCCTGCCTGGACGTTTATTCCGGGCTATATTGATGAGGGCATCTCCGGCGCTTCCACCAAGCACCGGGAGGACTTCAACCGCATGGTGGAGAACGCGGCAGAGGGGAAATTCGACTTCGTCATCACCAAGGAGATCTCCCGGTTCGCCCGCAACACCCTGGACTCCATTCTCTTCACCCGACAGATGTTAAGCTGTGGGGTTGGGGTTTTCTTCCAGAACGACAACATCAACACCCTGGACGAGGACGCGGAGCTTCGTCTTTCCATCATGTCCTCCATTGCCCAGGACGAGCTGCGGAAGCTCAGCTCCCGTGTGAAATTCGGTCACCAGCAGGCCATCAGGCAAAGCGTGGTTTTAGGCAACTCCCGCATCTTTGGGTATACCAAAGAGGACGGCCGCCTGGTCATTGACGAAACGGAAGCACCCATGGTACGGGAGCTTTTCGAGCTCTACGCCACGGGCGCCTATTCCATGAAGCAGATTGAAAACATCTTCTGGGAGAAGGGCTACCGGAATCTCAATGGCAACAAAATCGCCCACACCACCATGTCGGGCGTGATTTCCAATCCCAAATACAAGGGCTACTATGTGGGCAACAAGGTGAAGGTGGTGGACATGTTCACCAAGAAGCAAAAATTCCTCCCGCGGTCGGAATGGGTCATGTTCAAAGACGAAACCGGGCAGATCGTTCCCGCCATTGTGTCTGAAGAACTGTGGGAGCGTGCCAACGGGGTGCTGCGGCGCAGAAGCGAGGATGTGAAAAACCGTCAGGGCATCTGCAACCATGCCAACCTGCTCACCGGGAAGCTGTTTTGCACCCACTGCGGTGCCGCCTACTACCGCCGGGAATCCAAAGACAAACAGGGCAACAAAAACAGCAAATGGGTCTGCTCCGGCAAAATCAAATCCGGCTCGGATGCCTGCGGCTCCTTCCCCATCTATGAAAGCGAACTGGTTCCCCTGCTCTTCGAGGTGTTCCGGGACACCCGGGAGAGCTCCGCTGCCATGATTGCCGAGTACGAACAGATGTACCGAACCATGGCAGGCGACGGGAATCTGGAAAAGAAAATCGAAGAAACCCAGGCAGCCATCAGCCTTGCCGCCAGGAAGAAAAGTAAGCTGCTGGAACTGGTCACACTGGAAAGCATTACGCCGGAGGATTTCAAATCCATGACCGCCCAATGCAACGCGGACATGCAAGCGGGAGAGCAGGAGCTTCTGGAACTCCGGCACCGGCAGGAAACCAACGCGGAATTTCATGCCAACATGGAGCGCATCCGCAAGGTTCTCCGGGAAGCGGAGCGGAAATGTGAAGCCGGCGCCATCACCAGGGATTTCATGGACACCTTTATCGATAAAATCTGTGTCACCCCGGAAAGCGACGGAAGCCTGCGGCTGGACATCAAGATTTTTACCGGAGATACCTGCGAAAAGTACCTGAAAAAGCTGAAAACCGGAACAAATGAGGACGGTCGTACGGGTCACACGTTCAAGAAGATGATCGAGGCCTACGAGCAGGGCCTGCAGTAATCAAAAAAGAATGGCCGGGGGCAGCCCCGGCCATTTCTCTGTGTATGACATTTTCCTGTGCCCGCGCTGCCGCGTGGGTTCAGGGCTTCAGCACCGGGGTGTCCCGGATGATCCGGCGGGGATTGCCGCTCAGCAGGATCCGGGCGTATTCGGTACCGTATTCCTCCTCCAGATAGCGCCGGATTTCGTCCATATAGGGGGTGCGGAACCGGGCGCTGTGGGCGTCGCTGGCCACGGCGTGAGCCAGCCCCCGCCGGAGGATCCACCGGGCGGCGGTCTGCGCCCGGCTGCCCAGCCGCCCCAGAATGCTGCCCTTGTTGAGCTGGATCACATACCCCCGGGAGAACCACTCCGGGATGTGTCCCGGGAAGCGCTGCACCGCCTCGTAACGCTCCGGATGAGCCACCACCGGAATCATCCCCCGGGCGGTTACGGTCTCCAGACATTCCGTGATGAACTCCGGGGATTCGTCGAAATAGAACTCCATCAGCAGATACCGGCTCCCCGCCAGGGTCATCAGCCGCCGCTGATCCAGAAGCGCCCCCAGCGCCGGGGTGCAGAACACCTCCGCGCCGGCGCAGAGCTTCAGCGGAATCCCCTCCGCCCCGATGGCCTGCCGCAGATTCTCCACCCGCTCCATGAGGCCGGTGTCCAGATAATTGGGGCGCCCGCTGCCCGGCAGATTGCAGTGGGGCGTGGCCACCACGGTATCCACGCCGCTCTCCGCGGCCAGACGGGCCATGTTCAGCGCCTCGGTCAGATCCGGCGCGCCGTCGTCCGCGCCGGGCAGAATATGACAGTGCAGATCGGTCAACGCCGTCACCTCCCTCGTTTTCCGATATCATATCATACCCCCGGGCCGATTGCAAGCCGGGGAAAAATGTTGACAACGGGGGAAAATCGGATATACTGAAGCTATATTCGGTATCATCCATGGAAAGGAGGCGGTGTCATGCGGCAGATGGCTACCCGTTCCTATATCGACACCCTGCGGGAGCTGACGGAGCAGGGGCGGGAAGTGCGGCTGCCCATTGCCGGCGGCTCCATGGTGCCGTTTCTGGTGCACAACCGGGATTCCGTCCTCCTGCGCAAGCCGGACAGACCCCTGAAGGTGGGGGACATCGTCCTCTATCAGCGCCGGGACGGCCGGTACGTCCTGCACCGGATCCGCCGGATCCGGCAGGAAGGTTATTATCTGATCGGCGACGCCCAGCGGGAGACCGAAGGGCCCCTGGATCGGGAGCAGATTTTCGCTCTGGTCATCGGCGCCTGCCGGAAGGGCAGGCAGATCGGCCCCGGGGATTTCTGGTGGGAATTTTTTGCCCGGGTGTGGATCCGGATGGTGCCCCTGCGGCGGTTTTTCATCCGGAGCTACACGGTTTGGAAAGGAGGCAGCCATGGCTGACAGGGAAAAGAAGGAGCAAGACCTGTTTTCCTCCGCCCATACGCTCCGCCGCCGCTGGAAGGACGGCAGCCTGGGGGAGGTTTGGGAGGACTGGAAGTGGATTTTCGGCCGCAGCCGGCGCTATTGGAAGTCCATCCTCCTGTACACCCTGCTGGGAATCGCCGGCACCAGCCTGGGGCTGGTCAGCAGCGTGGCCGGCAAATATACCATCGATATCATCACCGGCTTCCAGACCAGCCGGCTGGTGACGCTGATCGTCATCATGGTGGCCAGCGGCCTGTCCGGGCTGCTGCTGGAAAGCCTCCTCTCCCGGCTCAGCGCCAAGCTGTCCATCCGCATTCACAACGACATTCAGGCGGAGCTGTTCGACCGGATTGTGGACGCCGACTGGCTGGCCCTGGGGCGCTTCAGCAACGGCGACCTGCTGAACCGCTTCAATGCCGACGTGTCCACCGTCAGCGGCAACGCCGTAAGCTGGCTGCCGGGCATTATCATTGCGGTGTATCGCTTCGCCGCCACCTTCCTGGTGATTCTCCGGTTCGATGCCGTCATGGCGGTCATCGCTCTGGCCGGCGCGCCGGTGCTGCTGGTACTGTCCCGGGTGGTGCTGCGCAAGCAGCGGGAGCATGGCACCCGGGTTCGGGAATCCGCCAGCCGGATGATGACCTTCGAGGCGGAGACCTTCTACAATTTCGACACCGTCAAATCCTTCGGCGCCGCCTCCCAGCAGAGCGGAAAGCTCCGCAAGCTCCAGGATATCCACAAGAAGCTGACGCTGGACTACAACCTGTTTTCCATCGGCACCAACGCTCTGATGACGGTGCTGAACACTCTGCTGCAGTTCGCCGCCTTCGGCTACTGCCTGTTCCGGCTGTGGACCGGCGGCATCACCTACGGCACCATGACCCTGTTTCTGCAGCAGCGCAGCAGCCTGACCTCCACCTTCCACTCCGTGGTGTCCATGATCCCGGCGTTCCTGAACAGCTCCGTGTCCGCCCATCGGCTTCGGGAGCTGATGGATCTGCCCCGGGAATCTCATATCCCCGAAAGCGGCGCTCTGGACGCCCTGGCCGCCGACGGCTTCACGTTGGAGCTGCGGGACGCGGATTTCGGCTACATACCGGAGAAAAACGTGCTGACGGGCTCCGATCTGACAGCCGCGCCCGGGGAAATTGTGGCGCTGGTGGGCGCCTCCGGCGAGGGCAAGACCACCCTGATCCGGCTGCTGCTGGGTCTTGTCCGGCCCCAGCGGGGAGAGGCGGCCATTCTGGCCTCCGACGGCTCCCGGGTTCCCCTGAACGCCGACACCCGGCACCTCATCGCCTATGTGCCCCAGGGCAACACCCTGCTCTCCGGCACCATTGCCGAAAATCTCCGCCTGGCCAGGCCCGATGCCTCCGACGGCGAGCTCATCGACGCCCTGAAGGCCGCCTGCGCCTGGGAATTTGTGTCCGGGCTGCCGGAGGGACTCCAGAGTACCGTCGGCGAACGGGGCCGGGGACTGTCCGAAGGGCAGGCTCAGCGGATTGCCATCGCCAGAGCCCTCCTGCGGGGCGCGCCGGTGCTGCTGCTGGACGAGGCCACCTCCGCGCTGGACGTGGCTACGGAGCGAAAGGTGCTGCGGAGTATCCTCCGGGCCCATCCCAACCGAACCTGCATCATCACCACCCACCGTCCCAGCGTGCTGAGCCTGTGCCGCCGGGTCTACCGGGTGATGGACGGCCGCCTCACCGAGCTGACCGAAGAGGAATCCGCCCGGATGGTGATGGAATTCTGACGGCAGAAAGGCGGAGCGGAGAGTTGGGAGCGGAGAGTGAAGATTTCCTGTCATTGCGAGGAGGGGGTGAAACCCCCGACGCGGCAATCTCCTTTGAAGTCTCTGCGTAGGATTTCAAATGAGATTCCCACAGTCGCTGCGCTCCCTCGGAATGACGGATTTTGAACGTGAAAAATCCCCACGAAAGGCTTGCTTTCGTGGGGATTTCCTTACTCTATGGCGAAAATCAGCCGCAGGAGGATCCGGGGCAGGAAGGGACGCCGGTTCAGCGTCTGCCGGGCCTGTTCCAGCCAGTGGTCGAATTGCGCCAGCTCCTCGGCGGTGAGGGTGTGCTGGCTGAAGGCGGCCTTTTCCGCCAGTTCCTCCAGCTCCGGCGGCGGCGTCAGACCGACGGCGCGGCCGTAATACCGGACAAGCTGCCAGCGGTACAGACCCTGCCGGTTGGGATTACCCTTGCCCATCCGCCGGCGGCGGAACCGGAGCCGCAGGAAATACTGCAGCACCGCGGCGCCGGGAATCCCCACGGCGCAGGCCAGAACCGTCAGCACGGTCGGCAGCACCGACCGGTCGCCGCCGCCGTCTCCCGAAGCGCCCGGAAGGGGAGAAGTGCCGGGTTGGGTCTGGGTGGGCTCGGTGGTTTCCGAGGCGCCTGTGGGCGCTTCGGTTTCGGTGGGCTCCGTGGCTTCCATGGTTTCCGTCGGCTCGGTGGGAACCACGGGAGGAATGAAGACGGTGTCTTCGGTGGGCTCCGTGGATGGCTCCGTCTCCGGCTGATCGATGCCGGCCTCCGGGGTGGGATCCAGAATCAGCCAGCCGCGCTGGGTATCCAGATATTCCACCCAGGCGTGGGCTTTGTCCGCCGTGACGGTTTTGCGGATGCCGGAATCGACCCATACCGTATAACCGGTGACATACCGGGCGGGAATGCCCGCCGTCCGCAGCAGCACCGTGGCCGCCGTGGCAAAGTGGACGCAGTAGCCGGTGTCGCTTTCCTCCAGAAACCAGAGGGCGAAATCCGA
Organism: Bacillota bacterium; assembly: GCA_029007925.1. Classification (GTDB taxonomy): domain Bacteria; phylum Bacillota; class Clostridia; order Oscillospirales; family Oscillospiraceae; genus Faecousia. The sequence continues at coordinate 7,737 of JAQXIT010000133.1, forward strand.
TTCCTCATCGGGCATCCGGGGAGTATCCAGATCGTAGGCGGCGGAGGATCGGACATAATTCAGGATCCGCTCCACCGTGTCCTTCTGGGTCAGATCTCCCCCCTTCAAAATCTGCCACAGAATGGGCTGAGCCCGGCGCAGGGTGTCCTGCGGAAGGGACAGACACTGCTGGGCAAGGGGGCTGTCTTTGTAAGGGGCGTAAAGCTCACTTTTATAAAGGAGGACTGTGGAAAGCTGGGCGTATTCATAGCCGGTTTCCTTGCCGGGATTGGCCACGGTGCCGTTGGCAAAGGTGTACTGGTTTCTTTGCAGGTAATAGGGGATGTAGCGCAGGGAGCGGGGCGCGCGGGTGGTGACGCGGACGGTGCCCGCCTCCATAATCGCCGTGGGCCAGAAGGGGTCATCGCCGGTGGCGTACTCGGAGATCTCCCAGCTCTGGCCGGTGTATACGTCGAAGGACTGCCCCCGCAGGTACAGAAGCTGGCCGGTGTCGGCCACCACGTCCATCACCGCGTAGCGCATCCGCGTTTTGGGGCCCACACTGGCCAGATTCACCTGGCTGCCGGTGCTGCCGTCGATGCTGACGGTCAGCTCCCCCGAGGGGGTCTCCACCACGAAGGGGAGCTTCTGAACCCAGCTCAGAAGGGTCTGCTGCAGGGAATTGGCCCGCTGCTCATAGGATTCCCGGGGCGCGAACCGGAGCAGCAGCATGGACGCCAGCAGCACCGGGATCATCAGCAACGCGGTGAGGCGCAGGCCGTCGGCGGCGCTGCGATGCCGAACCGCCTGGGTCAGCAGCAGAATGCCCAGCGCGCCGATCAGCAGGAACAGCCACAGATTCCCCGGGATGGTATCCGTGACCACGAAGCAGGCGGCCAGAGGCAGGAACGCGGCTGCCGCCGCGGGGAACAGCATTTTCTGCCGGCAAACCGTCCGGCTTACCAGGGTGATGATCGTCACGCTCACAAGGACAAGTCCGCCGGTGACCGGCACCCGGGTCAGCTCCGCGCCGCTCCAGCGGAGGATTCCCCAGTTATAGGCGTTGTTGTAAATGACGCTGATCCGGTACAGCAGGGATTCCAGCTCCAGCACCAGGGTTCCCTCCCGGATGAGGTAGCCCAGCACCAGAGCGGA
>JAQXIT010000134.1 GCA_029007925.1 Bacillota bacterium
CGAACCGCGTCCTCCTCGGGGATGCCGAAGAGAATGGCGTTTTTCATGCAGTCGTACAGGTTGGTGGCGGAGCCTGCCAGGGTTCCGTCGGCCAGCTTTGCCACGCCGCCGGACAGGAACACCGGCTGACCGCCCAGCTCGTACTCGCCGTCGGGCATACCGCAGCAGCGCAGGGCGTCGGAAATCAGCACCATCCGGGCACCGCCGAAAATGGCGAAGGCCAGCCGGACGGAGGCGGGATGGACATGGAGCCCGTCGCAGATCAGCTCGGCACGGACATGGGGCGCCTCCGCCGCCGCGGGAATCACGCCGGGCTTGCGGTGATGGATGCCGGGCATGGCGTTGTACAGGTGGGTCAGATGGGTGGCGCCCCGCTCGAAGGCGATCTTGGCGTGGTCGTAATCGGAATCGGTGTGAGCCACGGACACGGTGCAGAGTTTGGATGCCTTCTCGATAAACTCCGCCGCGCCGGGCAGCTCCGGCGCCACATCCACGATGCGCACCAGTCCGCCGCAGCCGTCGTAGAGCTTCTGGAAGCCCTCGAAATCGGGATTTTTCAGATATTCGCCGTTCTGTGCGCCCTTTTTCTTCTCGGAGAAGTAGGGGCCCTCCATCTGGATGCCCATAAGCCGGGAATGGCCCTCGGGCGCCTCATCCGCCAGACGGCGGGCGGTGGCAAAGGCACGCTCCAGCACGTCATAGGGCAGGGTCATGGAGGCCGGCGCGAAGGAGGTAATGCCGTTTTCGGCCAGATAGGCGGACATTTTCAGCAATCCGTCGTAGTCACCGTCGGAAAAATCCGCGCCGGAATTGCCGTGGTTGTGGACGTCGATGAGGCCGGGGATTACCGTGGCGCCCTCCAGATCCACGGCGTCCGCGGGGACATTCTTGGGCAGGACGGCACTGAACCGGCCGTCTTTCACCTCGAAGGCACCCATGCGGAACTGATAATCGGAACAAAAGATTCTTGCGTTTTTATAGAACATATGCGTTTCCCTCTTATTTGCGGATGTCGGGCAGGCTGGCCGCAGCGGCGCTCTGACCTACCCGGCGGGTGTTTTCGTCCGGGAGCATGACCTCCACCCGCTCATACAGGGCGGGGAATTCCTCCTTCAGGACGGTTTTGCAGGTCTCCAGAATTTCGTCGCCGCCCTTGCCGGACATGACGCGGCCCAGCAGCATCAGGTGCCGCAGGTCATAGAATCTGGCATACAGCGCCACGGTGTCGGCGAGGTACACGCCGATATCGCGGAACACGGCTTTGGCTCTGGGATCGTCCTTTTCCATCAGGCTCTGAACCACCTTCAGCTTTTCCGCCGGAGTCAGGCTCTCCTCCAGGGCAATGCCCGCCCGGGGCGCCAGCTTGATGACGGCGTCCTGGGAGAAATACTTGCAGCCCACGCCGAAATCCGTGGACCACTCGTCCTGTATGGCGTTTTCGTTCAGATCCACCGGGGCAAAGGCCAGCTCGCTGATCCAGCCCAGCACGTTTTTGTCCTGATCCACATAGCCCACGGCTTCACTGGTGCCCATGGCAAGACCCATGATGCTGCCGCAGCCCATGCCCATGGCGCCCGCCAGTGCGGACACGTCGCCGTCGTTGGCCACCACGATGGGCACATCGCCGATGGCGGCGGCCGCCCGGTCGTACACGGTCTTGACCTCGTCCCAGCGGTCTCTGGGGACGCAGTAGAAAATGCTGGAGATCATGGGCGCGTTGCCGATGAACACGCCGGCGGAGGACACGCCGATGCCGTCCACCCGGGGCATTTTGGAGGCGGCGGTGCGGAAGGAATCCAGAATGCCCGCATACTGGTAGCCGGGATCGGGATTGGTCTTGGGGTGCCAGACCACTTCCTCGGAGTAGACCACCTTGCCGTCGATGACCGCGGACACCTTCCGGTCGGAGCCGCCGGCATCGAAGCCGATGCGGCAGCCGTCCAGATGGCCGCCGATGGGACGGGGGGATTCGTTGGCGGCGGGGCAGGCATCCAGAGGCAGGTCGATGATCTCCAGAGGGCGCTCGTAGAGCTTCATGAAGAAATCGTAGTCAAAAGCCCGCTCGCCCTCCGGCGTATAAGCCCGCTGCAGCTTCTTCGCGATGTCGCCGCAGCCGCAGACGTACACCCGGAAGCCGCCGATGGACCACAGCAGGAACTTCATATACCGCTCCACAAAGCGATAGTCCGCCGCGGCCATTTCGGGGGTGCCGTGGATATGGGTGTGCCGGACGGAAATGTGACCCTGATCCCGCTCCACCGCGATGGAAACGGGTACCGCGGCACCCTTTTCGTATTCATTCATCCACACACCGAAGGGAATAAAGTCGGGATCCAGCTTCGGTCTGTGCTTCAGCTCATAGGAAATACCAAGATACTGCATGAGAAAGTCTCCTTATTTCCGGACTTCCGCGGCGATTTCCGCCACAATCCGGTTCATTTCGTCCCAATGGCTCTGCATATCCGCCACCAGACGGATCTGCGTCCGCGCCCGGATCAGATTATGCTCGGGGTAGTCGGTTTTGAAGTACAGGTCACCGTCGATATAGTCCTTCAGGAACCGGGTGGCCAGCTCCAGAGTCATAATCAGGGCGCCCATGGGCAGCATTTCCACTTCCCTGTCGGTGAGGGACGGCGCCGCCTCCAGATAGCCTCTGACGTATACGCCGAACAGATGGAGATTCAGCGTCATCTTATCGGCATCCGGCTCATCCTCGGCAGCGGTAGCCGCGCCGTAGCGGATGGCGTCGCCGAAATCGTAGGCGCTGAGGCCCGGCATGACGGTGTCCAGATCCAGCACGCACAGCGCCTTGCGGGTCTTGCGATCCAGAAGGACGTTGTTCAGCTTGGTGTCGTTGTGGGTGACCCGCAGGGGCAGCTCGCCGGACTCCCGCATCCGCTGCAGGGTGCCGCCCAGCTCCTCCCGCTTCAGCAGGAACCGGATCTCCCCGGTGGCCTGGGACACCCGGCCGCAGGGATCCGCCTGAATGGACGCCTTGAACTGGCGATAGCGATCCACGGTGTTGTGGAATTCCGGGATGGTCTCGAACAGGGTCTGGGCGGGGAACTCCGCCAGCATCTCCTGGAACCGTCCGAAGGCCAGAGCGCTCTGGTAGAAATCCTCGTCACTTTGGGGCGTATCCAGGCAGAAGCCGCCCACGAAGTCGTACATCCGCCAGAATTCTCCCCGGCGGTCACGGTGGTAGTAAAGTCCCCGCTGGGTGGGGATGAAGTGGAGCGCCAGTCGGGAATCCTCCACCCGCTTGTGCAGAAAATCCGTAACGGCGCTGACATTGGCCATCAGCCGGATGGGATTGCGGAACACATATTTATTGATCTTCTGCAGAACATATTCGGCACCGGTGTCGGTGGTCAGCTTTAAGGTTTGGTTGATATGTCCCTGATTCAGTTCCTCGCAGGCAATGGGATTGCCGTCCAACTGGAAGGCATACGCAGCTTTTTCAATTTGCACGCTGTATTCACCTCATTTTGTTTTGCCGCCCCAAGGCAGCTTGTTTTTTATTTTATCATAATTCCTTGCAAAAAGCAATCCGCATTATTTTCCGGCTGCGCCCGCCTTTTGTGTAGCGTTCCCGGAGATCCGCATTGCTAGTCGGCTCCGGCGAGAAAACCTTGACAGACCGGGGGATTTGGAAAAGTTTCTCTTTTCAAATCCGCCTTTTTGCGGTATACTGGGGCGAGAAAAACCGAAAGGAGATTCCTATGCGAATTTTGTTGGAGCTGTTTCTGACCTTTGCCAAGGTTGGCGTCATGACCTTCGGCGGCGGCTACGCCATGCTTCCGATTCTCCAGCGGGAAGTGGTGGACAACAAGGGCTGGGCCACCGAGGAGGAACTGATGGACTATTTCGCCATCGGCCAGTGCACCCCCGGCGTCATCGCCGTCAACACCGCCACCTTCATCGGCCAGAAAACCAAAGGGCTTCCGGGCGGCATCATCGCCACGCTGGGCGTGGTGTTCCCCTCGCTGATAATCATCTCCGCCCTGGCCGGCGTCATTGAAGCCTTCTCCCACCTGACCTGGGTGCAGAACGCCTTCGGCGGCATCCGGGTGTGTGTCTGCGTGCTGATCCTCAATGCCGTGGTGAAGCTTTATAAAAAGGCGGTGGTGGACAAGGCCACCCTGGTCATCTTCCTGCTGGTGGCGCTGGGCAGCTATTTCACGCCCCTGAGCCCCGTGGTGTTTGTTCTGCTCGCCGGGGCGGCAGGCATCGTCATCAAAGCGCTGGAAGGGAGGCAGGCAAAATGATGTATCTTCGGCTGTTTTACGAATTCTTCAAAACCGGCCTGTTCGCCGTGGGCGGCGGCATGGCCACCATTCCCTTCCTGTACGAAATGGCCGACAGCACCGGCTGGTTCACCCGGCAGGATCTGGCCAATATGATCGCCGTGGGCGAATCCACCCCGGGCCCCATCGGCGTCAACATGGCCACCTATGTGGGCTTCATCACCGGCATGAACGCCGGCGGCACCCCCGCCGCTCTGCTGGGGGCGGTGATCGCCACGCTGGGACTGATCGCTCCCTCGGTCATCATCATTCTCATCATCGCGGCGGTGCTGAAGAGCTTCCGGAACAACCGCTATGTGGAGCGTGCCTTCTACGGACTGCGCCCCGCTTCCACCGGCCTCATTGCCGCGGCGGGCATCAGCGTGGTGATGTCCAACCTGTTCTTTGCCGGGGAGGGGCTGAGCCTTGCCGCCGTCAACTGGAAAGGCTGGATTCTGGCGGTGGTGCTGTGGCTGCTGACCAATGTGGTGAAGCAGACCAAAAAGCTGCACCCCATTGTGTTCATCGGCCTCTCCGCCGCTGCGGGCGTTCTCTTCTCCATGGGATGATACACGGAATCAAAAAAGCAGAGCCGAAACCGGCTCTGCTTTTTTCTTGGCCTTTACTTTTCTTCTTCCGGCACAAAGTCCAGCGTGATGGATTTGAGATCCGTCCGGAGCTGGGTGTAGCGGACACCCGCCGCGTCCAGCATCCGCTTGGACGCCAGCGTGGCCATGGAATCGGCATACTTGTCGGACAGGTACACCACATCCTTTACGCCGCTCTGGATGATGGCCTTGGCGCACTCATTGCAGGGAAACAGCGCCACATACAGCCGGCTGCCCCGCAGATCCCGGCCGTTGGCGTTGAGGATGGCGTTCAGCTCCGCGTGTACCACATAGGGGTACTTGGTCTGCTCCCCGGTACGTTCCCAGGGGAACTCATCGTCGGAACAGCCCTTGGGCATCCCGTTGTAGCCGGTGGAAATGATGATATTGTCCGGGGAAACGATGCAGGCGCCCACCTGGGTATTGGGATCCTTGCTCCGCCGGGCTGCCAGCATGGCGATGCCCATGAAATACTCGTCCCAGCTAATGTAATCCGTGCGCTTCATTGATGTTCCTCCTCAGTCAAACAGATCCTTGATGGCGTCGAAGAATTTTTTGCGCTTTGGGGAGTTTTCCAGCGTTCCGTCCAGCTGCCGCAGCAGTTCCTTCTGCTCCCTGGTCAGCTTGGTAGGAGTCTCCACCACCACGGTGAACCGCTGGTCGCCCCGGCGGCGGGCGTTGCCCACCACGGGGATGCCCTTTCCGGGCAGGGTGAAGGAGGTGCCCGTCTGGGTTCCCTCGGGAATCTCGAAGGCAACCTTGCCGTCCAGAGTCGGCACCTGGATTTCTCCGCCCAGCGCGGCCTGGGCGAAGGTAATGGGCACCTCGCACAGCACCGTATAGTCGCTGCGGGTGAAAATGGGATGGCGCTTGATGGCGATCTCCACCAGCAGGTCGCCGCTGGGGCCGCCGTTGGATCCCACACAGCCCTCGCCCCGGACACGGACGCTCTGGCCGTGATCCACACCGGCGGGAACCTTCACCTTGATCTTCTTGGTGCGCCGCACCTTTCCCTTGCCCCGGCAGACGGTGCAGGGGGTCTTGACGATCTTGCCCCGGCCGCTGCACTGGGGGCAAACCGTGGAGGACTGCATGGTCATGCCCATGAAATTCTGGGTGGTGCGAACCTGACCGGAGCCATGGCACATGGAGCAGGTCTCGATGACGCCGTCGGCGGAGCCGGTGCCGGAGCAGGCGGAGCAGTTCTCGATTCTGGGCACCGAAACCTCTTTTTCGCAGCCGAAAGCCGCCTCCTCAAAGGTCAGCTCCAGCCGGGCGCCCACATTTTCGCCCCGGCGGGGGGCGTTCTGACCGGATCGGGAGGAGCCGCCGCCCCCTCCGAAGAAGGAGCCGAAAATATCGCCCAGATCTCCGAAGTCTCCGAAGCCGCCGAAACCGCCGGCGCCATAGCCGCCGGCCTGACCCGCGCCGTAGTTGGGATCCACGCCGGCGAAGCCGAACTGGTCATAGCGGGCGCGCTTCTCCTCGTCGGACAGCACCTCGTAGGCCTCCGCGGCCTCCTTGAATTTTTCCTCGGCCTCTTTGTCCCCCGGATTCCGGTCGGGGTGGTACTTCATCGCCAGTTTCCGGTAGGCCTTTTTAATGTCATCGGCGCCGGCGCCTTTTTCGACGCCCAGCACCTCGTAATAGTCCCGTTTGTTATCTGCCACAGGGAATCACCTCTGAACCGTGAGTGTTTGCATACGCCGAAAAGGGGCGGTGGAGCCGCCCCTTTTTCAATGGATCAATCGACTGTCTCGTAATCGGCATCCACGACGCCGTCGTCGCCGGGCTGGCTGCCGCCGGCACCGGGCTGACCCTGCTGGCCGCCCTGCTGCTGGTACAGCTTCTCGGACACCGCGTAGAAGGCCTTCTGGACTTCCTCGGTGGCGGCCTTGATGGCGGCAACGTCGGAGCCCTTGTTGACTTCCTTCAGCTTGTCGATGGCGGACTGGATGGAGGCCTTCTCATCGGCGGAAACCTTGTCGCCCAGCTCGTTCAGGGTCTTTTCGGTCTGGTAGACGGTTTGATCCGCCATATTGTGGGTGTCCACCTCATCCTTGCGGGCCTTATCCTCGGCGGCGTACTGTTCGGCCTCCCGGACAGCCTTGTCGATGTCCTCCTGGCTCAGGTTGGTGGAGGCGGTGATGGAGATGTTCTGCTCCTTGCCGGTGCCCAGATCCTTGGCGGAGACCTTCACGATGCCGTTGGCGTCGATGTCGAAGGTGACCTCGATCTGCGGCACGCCCCGGGGCGCGGGAGCGATGCCGTTGAGCTGGAAGCGGCCCAGGGTCTTATTGTAGGCAGCCATCTCACGCTCGCCCTGCAGCACATGAACCTCCACGGAGGTCTGGCCGTCGGCGGCGGTGGAGAAGATCTGGCTCTTGCGGGTGGGGATGGTGGTGTTC
>JAQXIT010000135.1 GCA_029007925.1 Bacillota bacterium
GTATAATACAGGGCGTTGTAGATATTGGTGGAGCGGTTGTCAAATGCCGGGAACAGGAAGCCCAGCTCCGGCGCGGACACCACATTGGTAATGCCGCCGTCGTGGAATTCCCGCTCCTCGGGAACATAGTGCAGCTTGGGCTGGATCTGCTTTACGGGGCAGACGGCGCACAGGAGGAAGGTGTAGGTTTCCTCGGAATTGTCGCCCTGGGTCTCACCGTCCTTGCTGCGGAAGGGAACGTCGTAGCTGTCGCAGCCCAGCAAAATCAGGTAGTTTTCCCCCAGAGAGAGGGAATCGATGACCTTGCGGCAGAATTCTTCCCGCAGCGCCTCATCCTGAAGGGCACTGGCGCGAAGATCCATCAGCAGCTTATGCTCCGGGCTTCCGGCCACCTGGGCGGTGCGGAAGCTGATGTCGATCAGGTTCTTCCCGATGGTACCGGACAGCGCGCGCTTCATGAGGCCAAAGTACTTTTCGCCTTCATTTTCCGACATCATACCGGTGCTTTGCCGGAACCGGGAGATGATCTCCTTGTTTTCATTCACATAGCAGCCGTAAATGGCCGTCATATTGCTGCGGTCCCGGCGGATATGCCGCCGGATTTCACCGATTTCTTTCGTATTCATAAGTATTACCTCGCAAGAATGGATTGGCGGAACGCCGCGAAGGGTATTATAGCACAGATTCCGGCCGGTTTCCAGAGAAAAAGTGCGCTGCCGTCAGCAGCGCGCTTTTTTCAGTCCCAAAGGCACTTCCAGTTCTGAATGAAATACTCCACGCCGGAGTACACCGTGGTGACCACAATCACACCGATCACCACCGGTGGGATCCAGGCGACCTGCGGCAGCGCCATCCAGGCGCACAGGCCGATCATGGTGCTGGCGGTTTTCACCTTTCCGCTCCAGCCGGCGGCAATCACCTTACCTTTTCCCACGGCTATCAGCCGCAGACCGGTGACGGCGAATTCCCGGGTCAGGACGATCATCAGCGCCCACGCCGGCATCTGTCCCCACTGGCAGAACATGGTCATGGCAGAGATCACCAGCAGCTTGTCCGCCAGCGGATCCAGAAATTTGCCGAAATCGCTGACCTGATTCCGCTTCCGGGCGATCTGACCGTCCACATAGTCCGTGAGGCTGGCAATAATGAACACCGCCAGAGACAGCCACATCCACAGCCCCGATTCACCGCCGCTGAGGTACATAAATGCCATGAACACCGGAATGAACGCCACGCGAACCAGTGTGATTTTGCTTGCTAACGTCATTTCTTTATTCCTCCACAATATATCCCGACAGGTCGCCGTCCAGAATTCCGTCGATGCGAACCATGACGAAGCTGCCCTCCGAAACCGGCTCCTCCGCCGCAATCCAGACTTTGCCGTCCACCTCCGGGGAATCGGCGTAGGTGCGGCCGAAATACTGGCCGTATTCCTCATCGTAGCCGTCCACCAGAACCTCCACGGTTTTCCCGATCATAGCGGAATTGTGATCTTCCATGATGCCGGATTGAATGGTCTCCACCATCTCCGCTCTGGCCTGAGCCACGGAGGCATCGGGATATTCCATTTTGGCGGCAGGGGTTCCCTCCTCCGGGGAGAACGGGAAGGCTCCCGCCCGCTCCAGACGCTGCTCCCGCAGGAACTCGCACAGTTCGGCAAATTCCGCCTCTCCTTCTCCGGGCAGGCCGGTGATGATGCTGGTACGCAGCACCAGACCGGGAATCCGCTGACGGAGCTTGGCAAACAGAGCTTCCAGGAACGCCCGGTCGCCCCGGCGGTTCATCCGCTTCAGAATGTCGCTGTTGCAGTGCTGGATGGGAATGTCCAGATACTTGACAATCTTCGGCTCCGACGCGATCACATCGATCAGCTCGTCGTCGATCTCATCGGGATAGACATAGTGAACGCGGATCCAGTGGAAGCCGTCGATCCGGCAAAGCTGCCGCAGCAGCTCCGGCAGGAGCCGCTTATGCCCGGGAAAATCGGTGCCGTAGCGGCTGGTATCCTGCGCCACGACAATCAGTTCCTTCACGCCGGAATCGGCCAGCATCCGGGCTTCGTAGAGGACATTGTCCAGCGGACGGCTGCGGTACTTTCCGCGAAGATAGGGAATGATGCAGTAGGCGCAGCGATTGTCGCAGCCCTCCGCGATCTTTAAGTAGGCATAGTGTTCCGGTGTGGTCAGGATCCGCCCCGTCTCCTGCTCCGGCGTGTCGATGGAGCCGAATTCGGATACGGTGGTTTCCTTCAGCAGATTTTCAATGGCTGGCACAATTTCGGTATAGCTGCCGGTGCCCAATATGCCGTCCACCTCTGGCATTTCCTTCAGGATTTCCTCCTGATACCGCTGGGACAGGCATCCGGTGACCAGAATCTTGCCCACCAGTCCCTGATCCTTCAGCGCGGCGGTCTGCAGAATGGAGTCAATGGCCTCTGCCTTCGCCGAGTCGATAAAGCCGCAGGTGTTGATCACCACCACGTCGCAGCCCGCCACTGCGGCGCACACCGTATGCCCGGCCTCCTGCACGCGGTACATCATCCGCTCACAGTCCACCTGATTCTTGGCGCAGCCAAGAGAAATAAATCCGATTTTTGCCATGGTCATTCCTCCGGGAATTCCTCCGCATCCAGGGAAAGCCTCTCCAGACCCTTCCGGATCCGGGAGTAGCTGTGGCCCCGGCGCAGCAGCGCTTCAATGGCCCGCTTCACTTCCTTTTCGCCGGCATCGGCGGAAAGTCTGGATTGTAGAAATTCCAAAATTTTGTCGTCCTGATCCGGATAGTCCTCCAGAGCTTCCGCCCAGAGTTCCTTCGGGATCCGTTTTTCGTAGAGCGCCTGCTTCGCCCGGGACAGTCCGTAGCCCTTGCGGACACAGGAAGCCACAATCTGCTCCGCGGTTTTCCGGTCGTCCACCAGCTCCAGCTCCGACATCCATTCCACGGCGGCCCTGGCTTGGCCGGGATCCTCGCCCTTGCGGATCAGCCGCTGCTCCAGATCCCGCTTGGAGACGCCGGAAGCGGATACGATCCGTACCGCCCGCATTTTCGCGGACATTTCCCCTGCCGCGGTTCTCAGCTTGGAAAGCTGCTCCGCTTCCAGCTCCATGCCGGCATAGAGGCCGAAATCTTCCACGGTCTGCCGGTACAGACGCATATCGGATCCGTCATCAAACCGCACCCGATATCTTCCTGCCCGATCCGGGGCGGAAGCCAGATGCTCAATCCTCATCGTCGAAATCGTCGGCGCTGACGGCTACCGGCTTCTCGGCGGCCTTGGCGGGAGCCTTGGCAGTGGCGCCGGATTTCAGCAGATTCTCCCGAACCTTGGCCTCCACCTGCTCGGCGATGTCGGGGTTGGCCTGCAGATAGGTCTTGACGCTGTCCTTGCCCTGTCCGATCCGCTCGTCACCCATGGAGAACCAGCTTCCGCTCTTCTGAACGATGTCCATTTCCACCGCCAGATCCACCAGTTCGCCCCACTTGCTGATGCCCTTGCCGTACATAATGTCGAAATATGCCTCACGGAAGGGAGGCGCAACCTTGTTCTTGACCACCTTCACCCGGGTCTTGTTGCCGATGACATTGCCGCCTTCCTTGATGGCCTCCACCTTGCGCACATCCAGACGGACGGAGGCGTAGAATTTCAGGGCGTTGCCGCCGGTGGTGGTTTCTGGGTTGCCGTACATGACACCGATCTTCATACGCAGCTGATTGATGAAGATGACAACGCAGTTGGTCTTGGCGATGGTGCCGGCCAGCTTCCGCAGCGCCTGACTCATGAGCCGGGCCTGCAGGCCCACGAAGGTGTCGCCCATCTCGCCCTCGATCTCCTGCTTGGGAACCAGAGCCGCAACGGAGTCCACCACCACGGCGTCCACGGCGCCGGAACGCACCAGCGCATCGGTGATCTCCAGAGCCTGCTCGCCGGTGTCCGGCTGGGAAACCAGCATATTATCGGTATCCACACCCAGCGCGGCGGCGTAGACGGGATCCAGCGCGTGCTCCGCGTCCACGAAAGCCACTTCGCCGCCCATCTTCTGCGCTTCCGCCAGAATGTGCAGCGCCAGCGTGGTCTTGCCGGAGGATTCCGGCCCGTAGATCTCGATGATGCGTCCCTTGGGCACGCCGCCGATGCCGAGCGCGGCATCCAGCGCCAGGGATCCGGTGGGAATGGCGTCCACGTTCATATCCGGGCGGTCGCCCAGACGCATGACGGTGCCTTTGCCGAAGTTTTTCTCGATCTGCGCCAGGGCGGTCTGGAGTGCCTTTTTCTTGTCGGACGCGGGGGCGGGGGCTTCGTAAGCTGTCTTTTTCGTAGCCATGTTAATCTTCCTTCCTGCCGAACTGAGCTATAAGAGCCCGTTCTCTGTCGTTATAATCTCTGGAGCGTTCCAGAATGGTGTACCCGTTTGATTCCAAAATTTCGCAAACCGCGTCGCCCTGCCCCATGCCGAATTCGAGGCACAGGCAGCCGCCGGGCTTCAGCGCCGCCCGATAGTGATCCGCGATGGCGCGATAGAATTTCAGTCCGTCGTCGCCGCCGTGGAGTGCCAGATGGGGCTCATAGTCCCGGACGCTGACGGGAAGGCTTCCCATCTCCGCCGTGGTGATATAGGGCGGATTGGACACGATCATGTCGAATTTTCCCAAAAAAGCCGAGGGTTTCTCCAGCGCGTCTGCCTGAATGCAGGTGACCCGCCCGGAAAGATGGTTGCGGAGGATGTTCTTTCTCGCCACCGCCAACGCTTCTTTGGAAATATCGGCCAGCGTCACCCGGGCATCCTTCACCCGGCTGGCCACAGCCAGGCCGATACAGCCGGAGCCGGTGCACAGATCCAGAATCCGGGGGTTCTGATCCAGAAACAGTCCCTTTTTCACGGCCAGCGAGGCCACAGCGCAGGTATCGTCCCGGGGAATCAGGACGTGCTTGTCCACATAGAGCTTCAGTCCATAGAATTCCCACTCCCCCAGCAGATAAGCCAGAGGCTCCCCTGCCAGGATTCTGGCCGCCGCGAAATCCGCGCCGGCGCAAACCTCCTCGGAAGCGTACAGATCCCTGTCCGCCACCAGCTGCTCCTGGGTCTTGCCGGAAACGGACAAAAGAAGCTGCCGGGCAATATAGCCTGCGGTCTGGGCATCCTCCGCCGCCATCAGCTTTTTCCGGATGTCCAGATAAAGCTGGGAATAGGTCTTTACCAACGGTCGGCCCCCGCTTCCTCGGGAAGCACCGCCTGCAGCGCGGCAATGCCCACCTCGATCATGCCGTCGTCCGGTTCATTGGTGGTGAAATTCTGCATCCACATACCCGGCGCCGTCAGGATCCGTGTAAAGAAATTGTCGTGCCGTCCCGCCCAGCGGTTGATTTCATAGGTGATGGATACCACCAGCGGCAGCAGGAGCAGCTTGAAAGCGATCATAATGAGCCGGTAGAGGAAGCCGCCCCGCATATCCGCCAACGCGGGAATCAGGGACAGCAGCACCGAGGATGCCACGGAGAAAACCAGAATGGAGATCACCATCACCACCAGCAGGAAGCTGGTGCCGCACCGGGGATGGAGCCGGGTCTGCGCCCGGACATTCTCCACGGTGAGGGGAAGCCCCGCCTCATAGCAGCGGATGGTCTTATGCTCCGCGCCGTGATAGGAAAATACCCGTTTCATCTCGCTCATCCGGGAAACGGCGACCATGTAGATCAGAAAGATCGCCATACGGATAATGCCTTCGATCAGGTTCAGCGCCAGGGTACTGCGGATCCACGTGTCGAAAAAGCCGCCGATAATCATGGGCAGCAGGAAAAACAGGAGAATCGACAGAGCCAGTCCCAAAAATACGGCGATGCCAACCACCGCCTTCTGGAACTTTTCGTTCCCCAGCTTCTTCTCCAGCCACTGATCCAGCTTGGAGGGCTCTTCCGCGCTCTCCTCCGGGGAAAGATCGGCGCTGTGGAGCAGCGCCTTGACGCCCACCACCTGCGAATCGAAGAAATTGACGGTGCCCCGGATCAGCGGCCAGCTCAGGGGGGATTTCACGGAGCGCACCTTTCTGGGGGTGACCTCCACATTCAGCCCCTCGGGCCGCCGGACAACCACGGCATCCTTTTCGGGACCCCGCATCATAATGCCTTCAATCAGCGCCTGACCGCCGATCATGGTCTTGAATTTTTCGCAGCAGGGCTGCACTTCTTTTTTTGCCATATGGATCCTCACTTATTGGGAAGCGGGAAGGCTCACCGTGACCAGCGTTCCGCCGCCGTCGGCGTTTTCCAGCGTCAGCGTTCCGCCGTGCATCTGCACGATCTCGTCGCAGACGGCAAGGCCGATACCGGTTCCTCTTGCCTTCGAGCTGCCCTTATAGAATTTTTTCTTGACCAGAGGAATCTCATCCTCCGGAATACCGGGGCCATAGTCCCGGATGCGGAACACCACATCCCCGTTTTCATAACGGACGGAGGCATCGATCCGCTTGCCCTCACCGCCGTGCTTGGCGGCGTTGTCCAGAATATTCAGAAACACCTGCCGCATCCGCTCGGGATCGCAGGGTATTTCCGGGATATCGTCGTCGCTGTCCAGATAGGACAGTGTGATGTTTTCCTGCGCCAGCCGGCTGCCGTACATAAACACCGTGTCCTCGAACTCCCCGCGGATGTCAGCCTGCTCCATGTTCAGGGTCATCCGGCCGTCCTGAATCCGGGTGAAATCCAGCAGATCCACCACCATTTCCGTCAGGCGCTTTCCCTCCCGCTGGATAATCTTCATGCCCCGCCGGGTGTCGGGATCCAGAGATTCGTCCGCCAGCAGCGTCTCGCTCCAGCCGGTGATAGCCGTCAGGGGTGTTCGCAGCTCATGGGACAGGGAGGAAATGAATTCCCGCTGGCTTTTTTCGTTCCGGTTGATCTGGACGGACATTTCGTTAATGGTGTCCGCCAGTTCCCCGATCTCGTCGTCGTATTTGGTCTGAATCTGGATGCCGTAGCTGCCGCCGGCGATCCGCTTGGCCTTCTCGGTGATCTCCGCCACCGGTGCCAGAATGGAGTGGATATAATAGTTGCTGCTCAGCAGCACCACAAACAGCACCACCCCCAGCGCGGCCAGTGACCAGAGCGCCACAATGGTGATCTGCCGATCCACCAGCCGTGTGGAGGACACATAGCGCAGCACACCGATAACTTCGCCGCTGCTGTAGATCATGGCGCTGGACACCGCGATGATGTGTTCCCCCGTGTTGGGGTCTCTGCCCACATAATCCTCAATGCCCCGCTTGGCCACCGCGGCCTGAATTTCGGGCGTATTGGGCGGATTCCCCGCCCAGCTTCCGTAGGAGGTAGCCACAATCTGGCCGCTGACGTCGATGAACTGCAGCTCGAGAGTGTCCCGATTCTCAAAGGATTTGGCGTAATTGATGCAGGACTGATAGTAGTCCTGATAATTCTGGTTGATATAGCCCGTAAAGAAATTCGTGGTATTTTCGGCGCGGTAGCGCATATCCGACTTCATGGCGGAATAGTAGTAGGCCGAAAAAACCACCGTTATGGCCAGAACACAGGCCAGGCCCAGGGCACAGACCACGCCCACGGTATTTAGAATCCAGCGTCTGCGCAATGAGCCAGATTTCTTCATGGTGATTCCTTTCTTTCGGGGATCAGTGGCCCCATTTGTAGCCGAAGCCCCACACCGTATTGATGTAGGCGGGTGCCGTGGCATCGTCCTCCAGCTTGACCCGCAGGCGGCGGATATTCACGTCCACAATCTTGAGGTCTCCCTCGTATTCCCTGCCCCAAACGGCCGCCATGATGTCCTCCCGGGACAGCGCCCGGCCGGGATTCTGCATAAACAGCTTCACAATGGAATACTCCACCTGCGTCAGGCGGATGCGCTGACCGTTTTTCTCCAGCGTATGGTTGCGCACATTCATCACGAAGGGCCCCTGGGTCAGCAGCTCACCGGGAGACCGCTTGTCGCCGTCGATCCGCCGGAACAGCGCGTCGATCCGCGCGGTCAGCTCCGCGGGAGAGAAAGGCTTGGTGACATAGTCGTCCGCTCCGGTCATCAGGCCGGTAACCTTGTCCATCTCCTGGGTGCGGGCAGTGAGCATAATGACACCGATTTTCATATTGCTGGCCCGGATCCGGCGGCAGACCTCAAAGCCGTCGATATCCGGCAGCATGATGTCCAGAATGGCCACGCCCACGTCGGGATACTGCTGGAGCTTGTCCAGTGCCTCCTGACCGGTGCCGGCCTCAATGACATCGTAGCCCGCCCGCTTCAGGTTGATGACCACGAAGCTGCGGATATTCACTTCGTCTTCCAGAATCAGTACTCTTTTCATATCGTTACCTCTTTACGTCAGTCCGGTGTTCCAGTCCTGAACAATCAGGTGGAAGCCGGTGATCAGGCTTTCCTGCGTGATGCCGTAGGCTGAGGCGGCAACCTCCAGATTCATGGCATAGATGGTGGATTCGCTGCGGCGGACAATAAATCGATTGTCGAGAACCGCCTGTTCCTCCCGCTTCTGACCCGTCAGCACATACAGGGTCATCAGCTTTTCCGATTCGGTGAATTTCTCGTTCCAGAGGCTGAATTCGTAGCCGTTGCCCCGCTGCGCCACGGAGAATCTGGGGGCAATGGCACTGTCCAGCTGCAGATACCAGCCGCCAACGAAATTGTGGTAGGTATACATTTTGTCCACCGGAGTGCCGTCGGAGTTCAGAGCGTACCAGCGAACCACATACTGCCGGCTGTCGATGGTATTGGCGAGATTCTCCGCGGACTTCATGGAAATCAGGCTCGGAAGCTCCAGAACTCCGTCGTTGTCGATATCGTCGGCATAGACATAATAGTTGCGGAGAGTCTGGACGCTGGTGCCAAGCTCGCCGGAGGCCGAGACATTGGTGAGCTGACCTCCCGGCAGTGCAAACACATCGGTGATAATGGCTTCGCCCTCCACCTCCGTGGCAACATAAACGGCAGGCACGCCGTCGTTTAGATTTCCCTGAACGATCCGCTTGATCTTGTCGGCGGAGCCGGACAGATGCACCTCCTGGGAACGTTCCATGGCGCCGCCCCGGAACCGGTAGAGCTCCGCCACGCCGTTCTGCGCGCCCGTGTCGCCGGGACGCAGAACCAGCAGTTCACTGAGGGAGTCCCGGCTCAGGTCACTGCATACAAACCGGGAGTAATTGGTGGTCAGCTTCAGCTCCATCTGACCGTCTTTCATGGTGTACACGGACAGGGAGCGAACCACCTGATCGCTGACCTGCCGGCCCACGATCAGCTCCAGCCCGCCGCCCCGGATCATGGGGACGTAGTCCACCTGATCGAAGGCGGAACCGCCGCAGTCGATGGTGTCAAAAAGGCGGTATTCTTCGCCGTCTCCGGTGTAGATGAAGATCCGCAGAGGCGTTTCGGAGGAGCTGCCCTTGGCAAACACCAGATACTCTGCCTGGCCGTCGCCGTCCAGATCCGCCATCTGCACGGTCTGCTGATGCTGGCCGTTCAGCGGCGCCGAAAAATCGTAGCCGGTCATGGTTTTCTGCATGACAGACTGGAGGTTGGTAAACTCCGCCGAGCGGTCGGGCAGGCAGTAGAGCTGATCTACCGTAGCCATATTGCAGCCGGTCAGCAGCAGTGCCGCCAGCAGCAAGAGACACAGTATTCCTTTTTTCACGGCAGTCACCTCCTCCATTCGTCTATAATAGCACAGATTTTCGGAAAAGAAAAGCTATTTCAGCACAACATTCGTTTCTCCCAGCAGTTTTTTCAGCTCAGCGATCATACGCTCGTCCAGAGCGGCCTGAGCGCCCCGCTTTTTCCGGGTGTCCGCGAAAAACACCACCACTTTCCCGCTGCCGGGGAACATATTCACGATGGCGCGAACCTTCCGGAACCGGGGATCCTCCTCGGAAGGAAGCTGCAGATACAGAGTTCCCACGGGATTCAGCCCAATCTGCGGACGGTTTTCCCCACCGGCGGATTCCGAATAATCGGAAATGGGCCGGGCCCGGTTGACCACAATCTGAGGCTCCTTTTCCTCCCGTACGGAGAGCCGTCCGGTGATAACCACCGGGGCGTTTTCCCGCAGATAGCCGCCGTACTGATTCAGGACATTGGAAAAGGCCAGCAGCTCAATGGAGGCTGTATCATCCTCTATGGTCACATAGGCCATCATGGAATTATTGCGGGTGGTTTTCATCTTGACGCTCTGGACGATTCCCGCCACGCTGACGATGGAATCGTCCTGATAGGAGCCGTCCTCCTCCGTCAGGGCTCCGATGGGAACCACATGGGTACCAATCAGATACTGGCGGTAGTCGTCCATGGGGTGGCCGGACAAATAGATGCCGGTGGTCTCCTTTTCCATGGCCATCCGGTCGGCCTTGCTCAGCTCCTGGAGTCTGGGGATGTCCATAGCCGCGGCATCATCCTCCGGCTCCAGCATGGCAAACAGACCAAGCTGCCCCTCCAGATTCTTCTTCCGGGCGGAAGCCACTGCGTCCATCATGCTGTCGTAAACCGCCAGCAGTTCGCTGCGGTGATACCCGAAGCAATCCATGGCGCCGCACTTGATGAAATTCTCCACGGCACGCTTGTTCAGCTCGCCCTCACCCATTCTCTGCAGGAAATCCTCCAGCGACCGGAAGGGGCCGCCTTCGGTTCGCTTGGCAACCACCGAACGAATCAGGCCGTGACCCACGTTCTTCACCGCGCCGAGACCGAAGCGGATGGAATCTCCCTCCACGGTGAAGTGATCTTCCGAGCGGTTGATGTCCGGCGGCAGCACCGGGATGTTCAGCTCCCGGCACTCGGCGATATAGCCGGAGATCTTGGCGGCGGAATCCAGCACCGAGGTCATCAGCGCCGCCATGTACTGCTTGGGGTAATGGCACTTTAGGTAGGCGGTCTGGTAGGCCACCACGGCATAGCAAACCGCGTGGGCTTTGTTGAACGCGTAGTTGGCGAAGTCCACGATCTCATCGTAGATGGACTGCGCCACCGCTTCCGGCACCCCACGGGCGATACAGCCGTCGATTCCCTGCGCCTTGTCGCCGTAGACAAAGGTTTTCCGTTCCGCGTCGATGATCTTCTGCTTTTTTTTGGAAATGGCCCGGCGGATATTGTCCGCCTGCCCCATGGAATACCCTGCCAGACTGCGGAAGATCTGAATGACCTGCTCCTGATAGACGATACAGCCGTAGGTGACCTTCAGAATGGGCTCCAGCAGAGGCGTTTTGTAGGTCACGTTGCCGGGATTCAGCTTGTTGGATATAAACTTGGGGATGGAATCCATGGGGCCGGGTCGGTACAGCGCCACCACGGCGGTAAAGTCCTCGATGGACGAGGATTTCATGCCCACACAGACGCCGGTCATCCCGGCGGATTCCAGCTGGAATACGCCCTGGGTCTTGCCCTCCGCCACCATGGCGAAGGTTTCGGGATCGTCATCCGGGATCCGGCTCATGGAAAAATCGGGATCAAAGCGCCGGATCTGATCCTCGGCGTCCTTGATGACGGTCAGGTTCCGCAGTCCCAGAAAGTCCATCTTCAGCAGCCCCAGCTCCTCGATGGTGGTCATGGTGTACTGTGTGACGATGGTGTCGTCGTTGCGGGACAGCGGCACATAGGTACAGACGGGATCCGCGGTAATCACCACACCGGCGGCATGGGTGGAGGTATTTCTGGGCATTCCCTCCAGGCTCATGGCGGTGTCGATGAGGGTTTTCACCCGGGCATCGCCGTCGTACATTTCCTTCAGCTTGGGGCTGATCTCCAGCGCTTCCTTCAGGGTGATGTGCAGCGGCATGGTGGGCACCAGTTTGGCCACCACGTCGGTCTCTGCGTAGCTGAAGTTCAGAGCTCTGCCCACGTCCCGGATGGCGCCCCGGGCGGCCATGGTGCCGAAGGTGGCAATCTGGGCCACATGATCGGATCCGTACTTGCGCATGACGTATTCGATGACCTCACCCCGGCGCTCCTGACAGAAATCCGTATCGAAATCCGGCATACTGACCCGCTCCGGGTTCAGGAACCGCTCGAAGATGAGGCCGTATTTCATGGGATCCACTTCCGTAATGTGCATACAGTAAGCGGCAATGGAGGCGGCGCCGGAGCCGCGCCCCGGCCCGACGGGAATTCCGGACTCCTTGGCGTAGCGGATGAAATCCCAGACGATCAGGTAGTAGTTCACATACCCCATACGGCTGATGACGCCGATCTCATACTCCAGCCGATCCCGGTATGCCTGAGGCGGATCCGCGTAGCGCTCCGCGAAACCGTCATAGCACAGCTTGCGGAAATACTGCTCGTTGGTATACCCCTCCGGCACCGGGAACGCGGGCAGATGGTATTGGTTAAAGACGAATTCCACATTGCACATTTCGGCAATTTTCACCGTATTGTCGAAGGCCTCCGGGCAGTTGGGGAACAGGGCGCGCAGTTCCTCCTCGCTCTTGAGGTAGAATTCTTCGGTCTGGAATTTCATGCGGTTTTCGTCGTCCACGGTCTTGCCGGTCTGGACGCACAGCAGTACATCCTGCATGGCGGCATCCTCTTTACGCAGATAGTGGGCGTCGTTGGTGACCACCAGCGGCAGTCCCGTTTCCCGTGACAGCCGCAGGACCCCCTGGTTCACCGGGCGCTGCTCCGGGATGCCATGATCCTGCAGCTCCAGATAGAACCGCTCCGGCCCGAAGATCCCCGCCAGCTTTTCGGCGTACCGCTTGGCGGCGTTGTAGTCCTCCTCCATCAGATACTGGGGGATGGCACCGGCAAGGCAGGCGGACAGGGCGATCAGTCCCTCGTGATGCTTCTCCAGCAGCTCCAGATCCACTCTGGGCTTGCCGTAGAAGCCCCGGCAGAAAGCCTCGGAGACCAGCAGACACAGGTTCCGGTATCCGGTCATATTCTCGCAAAGCAGAACCAGATGATACGGATCGTTGTCGATGCCATGAACCCGATCCTCCATGCCCCGCCGGGCAACATAAACCTCGCAGCCGATGATGGGCTTGACCCCGGCCGCCTTGGCGGCCTTGTAGAAGTCGATACAGCCGTACATGACACCGTGGTCGGTGATGGCGATGGCGCTCTGCCCCAGCTCTTTGACCCGATCCATCATGCCGCCGATGCGGCAGGCGCCGTCCAGCAGGCTGAATTCCGTATGAACGTGAAGATGTACAAAGCTCATGGATTCGCCTCCTTGGACAGTTCCACCAGTTTTTTCAGCCGGTGATTCATGGCCGGTTTGGTGATTTCCGGCACCATCATGGCCGCCAGCTCCGTCAATGACGCTTCGGGATTTTCCTCCCGGGCTGCGGCAGCCTGCCGCAGCTTCTCCGGCAGATTTTCCAGCCTTCCCCGCTCCCG
>JAQXIT010000136.1 GCA_029007925.1 Bacillota bacterium
TGCCGTAAAATTATACTTGCAATTTAGCGCCGGATGTGTTACTATCTCTTTTGACATAGAAAAAGCGATGATTGGGCTGCCTTGTACGCACGGCACTGCTTCAGCGAGCGCGGAATGGTGGGAGCCGCGTGGGTGCGGTACCGGGCTTTCTCCCAGGAGCCGCGGTCTGAAATTTCAGTAGGACTTGCCGGGTGATGCCGTTACCCATCTTGGGCGTGTCTGCGCCTGAAAGTGCGCCGTCAGGCGAATTGCGGGTGGTACCGCGGAAGGAAAATCCTTTCGTCCCGGATCTGGGATGAAAGGATATTTTTTTGTAATCGATCCGTTAGGAGGCAAAGATATGAAACAACAACTGGAAAACATCCAGCAGCGGGCGCTGGAGTCTCTGGAGGCGGCGTCCACGCCTGCGGAGCTGGAGGAGCTGCGGGTCAAGTGGCTGGGCAAGAAGGGAGAACTGACCGCCGTCCTGAAGATGATGGGCAAGCTCTCCGCCGAGGAGCGCCCCGTCATGGGTCAGCTTGCCAACACCGTCCGGGCTCAGATCGAAGGCAAGCTGGAGGAGCGGAAAACCGCCATCCACGCCGCCGCGCTGGAGGCCAAGCTGGCCGATGAGGCCGTGGACGTCACTATCCCCGGCGACAGCGTGTCTTTGGGACATCAGCATCCCATGAACATCGTCCTGCAGCAGATCAAGGATACCTTCGTGGGCATGGGCTACACCATCGTGGAAGGCCCCGAGGTGGAGCTGGCCAGCTACAATTTCACCCGGCTGAACATCGGCGAGGGTCACCCCTCCCGGGATCGCAGCGAGACCTTCTATTTCACCGATGACGATTCGGTGCTGCTGCGCACCCAGACCAGCCCCATGCAGATCCGCTTCATGGAGACCCACAAGCCGCCCCTGTGTATGCTGGCTCCCGGCCGCGTGTTCCGCAAGGACGAGGCCGACGCCACCCATTCGCCCATGTTCCATCAGATCGAGGGTCTGGTGGTGGATGAGCATATCACCATGGGCGACCTGAAGGGCGCGCTGGTGGCCATCATGCGGCAGATTTACGGTGAAAACTCCGTCATGCGCTTCCGCCCCCATCACTTCCCCTTCACCGAGCCCAGCTGCGAGATGGATATGCAGTGCCACAAGTGCCACGGCACCGGCGAGGTGGACGGTCAGGTCTGCTCCACCTGCCACGGCGAGGGCTGGATCGAGCTGCTGGGCGCCGGCATGGTGCATCCCGATGTGCTTCGGGGCTGCGGCATCGATCCGGAGAAGTATTCCGGCTTTGCCTTCGGCATGGGTCTGGAGCGCATGGCCATGGGCCGCATGAAGATCAACGACCTGCGCCTGATCTTCGATAACGACGTGCGGTTCCTGAATCAGTTCTGAGGGAGGGACGGACAATGAAACTCAACAGAAAATGGATCAATGAGGAGTTCGTGGATCTGTCCCACGTCTCCGACAAGGAATATGTGGAGAAGCTCACGGTTTTCGGCCAGAAGGTGGAGACCTGGGAGCGGATGGATGCCGAGATTAAAAATGTCAAGGTGGGCAGAGTGCTGTCCATGGTTCGCCACGAGAACTCCGACCATATGTGGGTCTGCCAGGTGGACGTGGGCGGCGAAGAGCCTGTCCAGATCGTTACCGGCGCTCAGAATGTGCACGAGGGGGACCTGGTTCCTGCCGCGCTGCACAATTCCTGGCTGCCCGGCGGCGTCCACATCACCAAGGGCAAGCTCCGGGGCGTGGCGTCCAACGGAATGCTTTGCTCCTTCAGCGAGCTGGGGCTGACCCAGAACGATCTGCCAGATGCCTATGCCGACGGCATCTGGATCCTGAACCAGGAAGACTGCAAGCCCGGCGACGATATCAACGCCGTCATCGGCAACGATGACACCGTGGTGGACTTTGAGATCACCAACAACCGTCCCGACTGCTACTCCATCATCGGTCTGGCCCGGGAATCCGCCGCCGCCTTCGGCAGGAAGATGAAGCACCACGAGCCGGTGGTGCACGGCAGCGACGCCGGATCCATGTACGATCTGCTGGATGTGGAGGTGCAGGCCGCGGAGCTGTGTAACCGCTATTCCTCCCGGATGGTGGCCAATGTGAAAATCGCGCCCTCGCCCAAGTGGCTGCGGCAGCGCCTGAGAGCCAACGGCGTGCGACCCATCAACAACATCGTGGACATCACCAACTATGTGATGCTGGAGTACGGCCAGCCCATGCACGCTTTCGACTACCGCTATGTGGGCTCCGGCAAGATCATCGTCCGGGAAGCGGAGGCAGGGGAGACCCTGACCACGCTGGACGGTACCGTCCGTCCCCTCCAGCCCGGTATGCTGGTCATTGCCGATGAAACCAAGCCCATCGGTCTCGCGGGCATCATGGGCGGCGAAAATTCCGAAATTCTGGACGACACCACCACCGTGGTGTTTGAATCCGCCAACTTCAACGGCACCTCCATCCGTCAGACCGCGCTGGCGCTGGGTATGCGCACCGAGTCCTCCAGCAAGTTCGAGAAGGGTCTGGATCCCATGATGACCGTTCCCGCCGTGCAGCGCGCCTGCGAGCTGGTGGAGCTGCTGGGCGCCGGTGACGTGCTGGACGGCATCATCGACATCATCAACTATGTTCCCGAGGAAAAGACTCTGCCGCTGGAGCCGGAGAAGATCAACCGGCTGCTGGGCACCCACATCTCCCGGGAGGATATGGTGAAGTATCTGGAGCTGCTGGAGATTCCCGTGGAGGGCGACCGGGTTCGGGTGCCGTCCTTCCGGCCGGATCTGAACCTGATGGCGGATCTGGCGGAGGAGGTCGGCCGCTCCTACGGCTACAACGAGATCCCCATCACCGCCTTCAAGACCTCCACCCAGGGCGGCTACACGCCTGAGATGCGGTTCGAGAGCAAGGCCGGCACCCTGTGCCGCAGCCTGGGCTACAGCGAGATCATCACCTATTCCTTCGTTTCTCCCGCGGTGTTCGACCAGATCCGGCTGCCCGCCGATTCTCCGCTGCGCAATGCCCTGCGGATCCAGAATCCGCTGGGTGAGGACACCTCCATTATGCGTACCGTGGCGCTGCCCTCCATGCTGGAGATCCTGTCCCGGAACTATGCCTACCACAACAAGGCTGCCAAGCTCTATGAGCTGGCCAAGATCTACCTGCCGGTGGAGGGTCAGCCCCTTCCCGAGGAGCCCAAAATGCTGGTTCTGGGCACCTACGGCGCCGGCGAGACCTTCTTCTCCCTGAAGGGTGAGCTGGAGGCTATCCTCAGCGGCCTGCGCCTGCCCAGGGCGGAGTATACCGCGGTGAAGGACAATCCGGCCTTCCATCCCGGCCGCTGCGCCTGCGTCAGCATCGGCGGCGTGAATCTGGGCTGCATGGGTCAGGTGCATCCGCTGGTCTGCGCCAACTACGGCATGGACACCGAGGTCTACTGCGCGGAGATCGACTTCAGCAAGCTGCTGGCGCTGCGGCTGCCGGATCCCACCTACACCCCGCTGCCCATGTATCCCACGGTTTCCCGGGATCTGGCGCTGGTCTGCGATGAGGAGATCACCGTGGCTCAGGCGGAGACCGTCATCACCACCGCCGCCGGCAAGCTGCTGCGGAACATCCGGCTGTTCGATATTTACCGTGGCACCGGCGTTCCCGAGGGCAAGAAGAGCATGGCCTTCTCTCTGGAGCTGCGGGCCGACGACCGTACCCTGACCGACACCGATACCGAGTCCGTGATGACCAAGGTTCTTGCCGCCCTGAAGGAAAAACTGGGCGCCGCTCTCCGATAAAGAACATCTGTTCACAAAAAATTTCAATTCAGGTCTTTACAATCCTCCATTTTTAGGATATAATAGCAGTACTGTTTGAAAGGAGGCCGATGCCATGACGGACACCAACACCCAAAAGTTTACCGTTCCCAGCGACGACAAGGAGAATATGCGCCGCATCCTTCGGACGGTTTTCAATGCCCTGCAGGAAAAAGGCTATAATCCCGTCAACCAGATCGTCGGCTATCTCCTGACAGAGGATCCCACTTATATCACCAATTACAATAATGCCCGCAGCATGATTTGTAAGCTGGATCGGGACGAGCTGCTGCAGGAGCTGGTTCGCTGCTATCTGGCCTGACCGAATCTTCCAGCCAAGAGGCTTTTGCCACGGCAAAAGCCTCTTTTTCTCCTAAAATCCACAATTTCATACTCCCTCCGTCTTACAAGCCCCCATCCGTCATTGGAACGGGATTTGCCAAGTTCTGGTAAATCCCCTGGAAAGGTTGACACTTCGGTTACAAAGTGTTACAATTTGATTACAAACTTAAAGGAGGTAACCGAAATGGCTGATGAAAATGCTGTTCTCATGTACAAGGGCCATCCGCTGATGCGGATGGGCAATCTGATCTACTACGGATCCATGGCCGACACCCACATCGTCATGCTTCAGGTTCTGGAGACCAAAAAGGTCGGCGATCTGGATGTGGCGTCCAAGGTGTCCGTGCAGCTTCAGCTCACCGATCCCGCCGCCAAGAGCCGGGACCGGGTCGTGAAAAAGGGCGAGAAAGACGGCCTGTACACGGCTTTGGATTTTGGCTGTGTCTGGCTTGAGCGCGCTCTGGCAGGCAAGTAAGACTATCACCCCAAGCGTAAGACGGAGGGCAACGTATGAAATTTCGCACGCGTATTGTCAGCCTGGTGCTGGCAATTTTTCTTTTTGTAAGTGTATTCGCCACCGGCGTCAGCGCCGCGTCCACGGATCTCAAACTGGGCATTGCCTTTGTGGACGCTTCCTCTCTGCGGCTCCGGGCCAAGCCCAACACCACCAGCCAGACGCTGGACTTCGCCTATCGGGACGAGGTGGTGGTGCTTCTGGAGAAGACCGGCCAGTGGTACAAGGTCATCTATAATCTCCGGGTGGGCTATATGCACGGCAGCTACCTGAAGGTCACCACCCGGGAGAACGCGGAGCTGGGCTGCGGCCGGGTCACCGGAGACAAGGTGAATGTCCGTTCCGGCCCGGGCACCGGCTATGCCGCCGTGGCAAGGGCGAATACCGGGGATCAGGCCTACATCATCGGTATCAATCAGCAGTGGTTCAAGGTGATCTTCAGGGATACCATCGGTTATATCCGAAGCGATTATCTGGTGCTGACGGAGATCCCCTATGAAAACCGGGCTTCCGCCAAAACGCCGCTGTTTTTCCGGGGCGGCAAATCCACCGGCGTCACGCCCAGCCCCGGCGCCCTGAAGGGAGATTCCGATCTCCGGCAGGGAATCGTGGCGGAGGCGAAGCGGTACATCGGTGTGCCCTATCTCTGGGGCGGCACCACACCCGGCGGCTTTGACTGCTCCGGTTTTGTGCAGTATGTGTTTCAGAAAAAGGGCGTCACACTGCCCCGGACAAGCAGTCAGCAGTGGTCGGCGTCCACCCGGATCGCCAAAGCCGACCTGCGCCCCGGGGATCTGGTGTTCTTCGCCACCGGCGGCAGCGGCGTGTCCCACGTGGGGATCTATGTGGGCGGCAATCAGTTCATCCATTCGTCCACCAGCAAGGGCGTGGTGATCTCCGACCTGGGCAGCGCCTATTGG
>JAQXIT010000137.1 GCA_029007925.1 Bacillota bacterium
GAAAAAACCGCAAAAAAGACTTGACAAATGGCGATGCATGAGATATAATCTCTCATGCGTTCGGACGATTAGCTCAGCTGGCTAGAGCATCCGCTTGACGTGCGGAAGGTCATAGGTTCGAGTCCTATATCGTCCACCAGAAAAGAAACAGCCTTTGCCCACCGGACAAAGGCTGTTTCTTTTCAACGAAATAAATCCTATGCGGGATTTGTGAAATTTGCTTCGCAAGTGAAATACGCCTGCGGCGGTGGGGGGCATTTCCCTGTCCGAGGATTTCACGAGATCGCGTGAGAGTTCAGAATCATCCGGAAAAGCCTTGGAATCCGATTTCTGTAACAATTCGTCAAAAATCTCCCTTGTCTGCCGAGACAAGGGAGATTTCTTCTTATTCAGGATCCGTTTCCTGGGGTTCCTCCGTGGGCGGAACGCCGCAGGCGGGATAGGCGGCGTAATCCCACACATAGCCGCTGAACGCTTCGTCGGTGTATGTCCGGAAGCTGCCGGTTTCCATGCTGCGCAGGACGTCCAGGTGGTAGTACACGCCGTCCAGACAAAGGATATTCCAGTTCCAGGGCTGGCCGGATCGGGTGCCTGTGACCGTGATGCACTCCAGACCCAGACGGCGGCACATGGCGGAGTAGACCGTGGCAAAAGCACTGGCGTCCCCCACGCCGTGGATCAGCAGGGAATAGGCCGGTGTAATGGAGGTCTCCACCTGATACGCTTCAAGGAGCGATGTCAGATAGGCATAGATTTCCTTGTATTGTTCCAGAGGCTCGGTCAGATCCCGGACGCCGCTTTCGGCATCGGAAAATAGATCCTCCACCTGGGACTGCATGGCGCGGAGCGTTTCCCGGCTGTTTTGATAGGTGAATTTCAGTTCCACCACCCGGGAAGAGCCGGTTTCGGGATAGAGATTGGCGGTGACCTGGGGGATCTCCATGACCTTATCCGGGTTCAGATCTCCGTAGTCATCCACCCATTGGGCAAAATCCCGATCCTCAAATCTGCCGATGTACAGCACCAGACCGGAGTCGCAGTTGGTCAGCGCCTGGGCTATGACCTCCTCGGCGGCCTGCATTTTATCCACATGATGAATCTTTTGGAGATCGCTGCGATCGTGAAAATAGCGGATATCCACGGCAATGGCCGGCTTTCCGGCATTGGTGCCCAGTTCAAATTGGATATCTTCCACGGCGTAGGCGCCGATGGGATACTCGGTCAAAGTCTTTTGCACCGCCGCGTCCATGTCTCTTGCCACGATGAGCTGGTTATAGTTGGCAACGGAAATGACGCCGTTTACGGTTCCGTTTTGCACCATGTTCTCCAGCGCCCGGCACAGACCGGAAAAGCTGGAGACGGCAACGGACTGGGAAGCGGTCTGGCTGCTCTGCTCCTGGTGGGGCTTTACGGAAACGTAGCTGCCGTCCAGCAGGGAGCTGCAGCCGCCCAGCAGCAGGCACAGCGCCAGAATCAGGAGAATGAGGCGTTTCATTCCACCCCTCCTTCTTACAGAGAATCCTTGGAATAGTGGGAGAATCCGTCACCCAGCACCTGGTGAGCCTCCTGAACGATGACAAATGCGTTGGGATCCACATCGGTCACCAGCTCCTTCAGCTCCGCGAGCTGGTGTTTTTTGACGGCGGTCAGAATGACCTTCCGGGGCTGATGGCTGTATGCGCCCTCACCCTCCAGAAAGGTGACGCCCCGATCCAGCCGGCGCATCACTTCCTGAGAGATCCGCTCGTGCTGTTCGGAGATAATCAGCGCCACCTTGGAATAGTCGAAGCTGTAGACCACCGCGTCGATGACCTTGCCGGTGACAAACACCGCCACGCCGCTGTACAGCGCCAGCGTCAGATCCCGGGAGACCAGACCGGCCAACCCGGCTACCGAAAGGTCGAAACAGATATTGATGACGCCGATGGGGACATTCCGCCAGCGCTGCTTCAGCAGCCGCACAATGATGTCAGAGCCGCCGGTTGAGGAGCCGGTGGTAAATACCACGCCGAGACCAAAACCGCAGAGGATGCCGCCGTACAGCGCTGCCAGCAGCGGCTCCGTCTGGGGAACCGGCAGAAGGGCAAACAGATCCAGCGTCAGGGATACCGCGGCCGCGCCCGCCAGCGAGCCGATCAGGAACCGCTTTCCCACCCGCAGTCCGCCGATGATGAACAGAATCACGTTCAATACGGCGGTTATGGTTCCCACGGTACCGAAATGAAACAGGTTCACGGCCACCAATGCCAGACCCGAAACGCCGCCGGCGTTGAGCCCGTGGGGCTGCAGAAACAGGTTGAAGCCCAGCGAAAAGATGGCGCTGCCCAGAATGATTTTACCGAACCAGATAGTCTCCTGCAATGCTTTTTTCATCCGTTTCTCCCTTTCAAACCTCGAATGTAATCTGCTTTTCCGGGGAATCCTCTTCCTTCAGCAGGGCGCCGGCCGAAGGCAGCGTCCGGGTGCGGTAGCGGCTCTGATTGGTGATGCCGCTGGCGCTCAGGGGCAGGGCATGGCTCAGCACAGCCTTTTTCTTCAGGGACAGGACGCTGACGCCCTGGGTGTTCCGGGTGGTCTTGGGAAGAAGCTGGGCCGTGGAGAAGATCACCGCCCGGCCGTCGGTGGAGTACACCGCCACCTGATCGTCGGTGCCCATGGCAAGGAGCGCCTTCAGCGGGCTCTTGTCGCAGTAGGCGCCGGTGAGCTTCTTGCGGTTGGTCTTGGTTTCGTAGGCGCTGAGGGGAACCTTGGCCGCTTTTCCGTTTTCAAAGAAGAACAGCGCGAAGCCGCCGTAATTGCCGGGCAGCACCACCTGCACTACGTTTTCTCCGGACTCCATGCCCAGCTTCTGGGGCAGATAGTCTCCCAACTGGGAGGCCTTTCCGTCCTCGAATTCCGACAGGCGGGACTTGTAGCACTGGAATCTGTCGGTGAACACCAGAATTTCCGCCCGGTTGGAAGCCTCGGCAGAGAAGGAAAGCCGGTCGCCCTCCTTGAATTTCTGCTCGCCGGACATCCGCAGGGACTGGGCGGTGATCTTCTTCAGATAGCCCTCCCGGGACACAAAGACCGTCACCGGGTAATCCGGCACCTGCTCCTCCTCTTCCTCGGGGGCGGCGTCGGCGGTGTCGTAGATGATCTCCGTTTTCCGAGGCTTGGCGTACTTTTCGGACACCTGCTGCAGCTCCCGGATGATGACGTCCCGGAGCTTTCTGGGGCTGTTCAGGGTGCTTCGCAGCTCGTCGATCTCTTTTTCCAGCTCCGAGATGGCCTCGGTCTGCTTCAGGATGTATTCCTTGTTGATATTGCGCAGCTTGATCTCCGCAACAAAGTTGGCCTGAATCTCGTCGATGCCGAAGCCGATCATCAGGTTGGGGACGACTTCGCTTTCCAGCTCCGTCTCCCGGATAATGGCGATGGCTTTGTCAATGTCCAGCAGGATCCGCTCCAGACCCTTCAGCAGATGGAGCCGATCCTCCTTCTTGCCGACCTGGAAGAAAATCCGCCGCTTCACGCAGTCGGTGCGCCAGGCCGTCCACTCCTCCAGAATCTCGCCAACGCCCATGCCCCGGGGCATTCCGGCAATGAGAATGTTGAAATTGCAGGGGAAGCTGTCCTGCAGGGGCGTCAGGCGGAACAGCTTCTGCATCAGCTTGTCGGGATCCACGCCCCGTTTCAGGTCGATGGTCAGCTTCAGACCGTTCAGATCCGTTTCGTCCCGCATATCGGCGATTTCCTTGATCTTGCCGGCCTTGATCAGCTCCGCTACCTTGTCCATGATGACTTCCGTGGCGGTGGAGTAGGGGATCTCGGTGATTTCGATGAGGTTGCCGTCCTTCACATAGTGCCATTTCGCCCGGAGCTTGAAGCTGCCCCGGCCGGTGGTATAGATCTCCCGGGTGGCGGCCTCGTCAAAGAGAAGCTCCGCGCCGGTGGAAAAATCCGGCCCCGGCAGGGTTTCCAGAATGTCGTGGTCGGGATTTTTCATCAGGGCGATGGCGGTGTCGCAGACCTCTTTCAGGTTGAAGGAGCAGATGTTGCTGGCCATGCCCACGGCGATGCCCTGATTGGCGGACACCAGCACGTTGGGGAAGGTGGTGGGCAGCAGCGCGGGCTCCTTCATGGTGGCGTCGTAGTTGTCCACCATGTCCACGGTATCGGAGTCGATGTCCCGGAACAGCTCGGCGCAGATGGGATCCAGCTTGGCTTCGGTATACCGGGAAGCGGCGTAGGCCATGTCCCTGGAGTAGACCTTGCCGAAGTTGCCCTTGGAGTCCACAAAGGGGTGGAGCAGCGTCTCGTTGCCCTTGGCCAGACGCACCATGGTTTCGTAGATAGCCGCGTCGCCGTGGGGGTTCAGGCGCATGGTCTGGCCCACGATGTTGGCGGATTTTGTCCTGCCGCCGCTTAACAGCCCCATTTTGTACATGGTGTACAGCAGCTTCCGGTGGGAGGGCTTGAAGCCGTCGATCTCCGGGATGGCCCGGGAGACGATGACGGACATGGCGTAGGGCATATAGTTGGTTTCCAGCGTCTCGGAGATGGGCTGCTCCGTGGTGGAACCCACGAGCCCCATAATACCGTCGGTGCTGATTTTCTTCTTTTCGGGTTCCTGTTTCTTTCGTGCCATATTGCACTCCTCCTCGTGAATGCCCTCGCTCAGGAAATATCCGCCAGCTCCAGATATCTGGCGCCGTTTTCGGCGATGAAGTTTTTCCGCTCCTGGAGGCTGTCGCCCAGCAGGACGTCAAAATAGTGGGCGGTGCGCTCGGCTTCCTCCGGAATGATCTTGATGAGCCGGCGGGTTTCCGGGTTCATGGTGGTCATCCACATCATCTCCGGGTCGTTCTCGCCGAGACCTTTGGAGCGCTGGATGGTGACCTTTTTGCCCTCCAGTTCCCTGAGAATCGACAGCTTTTCCTGCTCGTTGTAGGCAAACCAGGTTTTGTCCTTGCAGGTGATCTCAAAGAGGGGGGATTCGGCGATGAATACATAGCCATCCCGGATCAGGGTGGGACACAGCCGGTAGAGCATGGTCAGAATCAGAGTACGGATCTGGAAGCCGTCGTAGTCGGCATCGGTGCAGATGACCACCTTGCTCCAGCGAAGCTGGGAAATGTCGAAGCTGGACAGCTCCTTGGCCTTTTTGCCCTGCACCTCCACGCCGCAGCCCAGAACCTTCATCAGATCCGTGATGATGGGGGAGGCGAAGATTTTGGAATAGTCGGCCTTCAGACAGTTGAGGATCTTGCCCCGGACGGGCATGATGCCCTGAAATTCCGCGTCCCGGCTCAGCTTGACGGAGCCCAGCGCGGAGTCGCCCTCCACGATGTAGAGCTCCCGCACCGAGGTGTCCCGGCTGCGGCAGTCCACGAATTTCTGCACCCGGTTGGCAATATCCAGCTTGGTGGTGAGCTGTTTTTTCATGTTGGTCTTGGTCTTTTCGGCGGATTCCCGGGCTCGTTTGTTGACCAGAATCTGATCGGCCGCCCGGTCGGCCTCCTGCTTGTTCTCGATGAACCAGACCTGAAGCTGATCCTTGAAGAAGGCGGTCATGGCCTCCTGGGTGAATTTGGAGTTGACGCTCTTTTTGGTCTGATTCTCAAAGCAGCCGATGGTGGAGAAGCAGTTGGTCACCAGCACCAGACTGTCCTGAATGTCCTGAAACAGGATCTTGCTTTCGTTTTTCGCGTATTTGTTGTTATCCCGCAGGTATTTGTCGAAAGCGGCGGTGAAGCCGGAGCGAACCGCCTTGTCCGGGCTGCCGCCGTACTCCAGCCAGGAGGAGTTGTGGTAGTATTCGATGTGGCTGAGCTGCTTGGAGAAGCAGAAGGAAGCGGTGATTTTCAGCTTCATTTCCGGACGGTTTTCCGCGTCCCGGCCCCGGCGCTCCGTCTCCCAGAAAACCGGCATGGTAAAGGCGTTGTCGCCCACCATTTCCTCGATATACTGGCGGATGCCGTTTTCGTAGCAGAATTCTTCCGTCTCGAATTTGCCGCCCACCTGATTGCGGAAGCGGAAGGTGATGCCCTTGTTCACCACCGCCTGGCGGCGCAGCACGTCCCGGTAGTAATCCACGGGGATGTTGATGTCGGTGAACACCTGCTTGTCCGGCCGCCAGTGGAACACGGAGCCGGTCTTTTTCCGATCCGTGGGCTCTTTTTTCAGGCCGCCCTTGTTGCGGCCCTTTTCGAAGTGGAGGTCGTAGCGGAAGCCGTCCCGGCGGATGGTGGCGTCGAAGAACTCGGAGGCGTACTGGGTGGCGCAGGAACCCAGACCGTTGAGGCCCAGGGAATACTCGTAGTTTTCCCCGTTTTCCCCGTATTTACCGCCGGCGTACATTTCGCAGAACACCAGCTCCCAGTTGTAGCGCTTTTCCTTTTCGTTGTAGTCCACGGGGCAGCCCCGGCCGAAGTCCTCCACCTCTACGGACAGATCCTCGTAGCGGGTGACAATGATGGTGTCGCCGTAGCCTTCCCGGGCTTCGTCGATGGCGTTGGAGAGAATCTCGAACACCGCGTGC
>JAQXIT010000138.1 GCA_029007925.1 Bacillota bacterium
CAAAAGGCGCCGGATTCCAAGTGAAGGAGCTGTATCGCTATGGCAAAAGCGAAATCCGTCTTTTTCTGCACCGCCTGCGGCAACGAGACCCCCAAGTGGATGGGCCGCTGCCCCGCCTGCGGCGCCTACAATACCATGGAGGAGCATATCGAAAAGCCCGTTGCAGCCGGGAAGGCCAAAGCTTCGCCTGTGGGCATGAGGCGCAGGTCACAACCCATCTGTCAGGTGGAGAGCGGCGACGAGATCCGTTTTTACACCGGAATGGGGGAACTGGACCGGGTACTGGGCGGCGGTGCCGTGGTGGGCTCTCTGGTGCTTGTGGGCGGTGCCCCGGGTATCGGCAAATCCACGCTGCTGCTGCAGATCTGCAATCAGCTCTGCCGGGAGCGCCGGGTGCTTTACGTCTCCGGCGAGGAAAGCGAGCGGCAGCTCAAGCTCCGGGCTCAGCGTCTGGAGGTTGCCCCGGAGGAACTGCTGATCCTGTCGGAGACCCGGCTCTCGGATATTCTGGAGGCGGTGGAGGAAACCAAGCCGGACATTCTCATCGCCGATTCCATCCAGACCCTCTACAACGAGGAGAACGAGTCCTCGCCCGGCAGTGTGTCTCAGGTCAAGGACTGCACCATGGCGCTGATGCAGCTTTCCAAGCAGCAGGGAATCACCGTGTTCGTGGTGGGTCATATCAACAAGGACGGCGCCATTGCCGGCCCCAAGGTTTTGGAACATATGGTGGACTGCGTGCTGTACTTTGAGGGGGATCCCAATTCCTCCTACCGGATGCTCCGGGCAGCCAAGAACCGCTTTGGCTCCACCAACGAGATCGGCGTCTTTGAAATGGGGGACAGGGGACTGATCGAGGTACCCAACCCCTCCCAGATGCTGCTGGAGGGACGCCCAGAGGGCGCCAGCGGAACCTGCGTCGCCTGCGTCATGGAGGGCACCCGCCCCATTCTGGCGGAGGTGCAGGCGCTGGTTTCCAAGACCACCTTCAACGTTCCCCGACGTACCGCCGATGGCTTCGACTTCAACCGGGCGGCGCTGCTGTTGGCGGTTGCCGAAAAACGGGCAGGCATGAAGTTGAATCTGTTTGATGCCTATATCAACGTCATCGGTGGTCTGCGGCTGGACGAGCCAGCGGCCGATCTGCCGGTGGTGCTGGCGGTGGCATCCTCCTACCGGGATCAGGTGATTCCGGATGATCTGGTGGCCATCGGGGAGGTAGGACTCACCGGAGAGATCCGCTCCGTTTCCCATATGAGCCAACGGCTGGGAGAAGTGGCAAGATTGGGATTTAAGAAGTGTATCATCCCAAGATTCGGATCCGAAAAGTTGGAAATTCCCGAAGGCCTGACCGTATACCGGGTCAGAAACCTCCGGGAAGCCATTGAAACGGCACTGTAATACTGGGTTTTAGTAGAATCACTTCTTTTCGTCGGCAAAATCCAGCTTGGACAGGGGATTGGCCTCGGCGGCGATTTTCAGCTCGGTGCTTTCAATGTGGGTGTAGATCTGGGTGGTGTTCAGATTTTCGTGACCCAAAACCTCCTGCACCGTCTTGACATCCACACCGCCGGAGAGCATCATGGTGGCCGCCGTGTGGCGCAGCTTGTGGGCGGAGAATTGGGTGGCATCCAGACCGGCCTGAAGCAGCGCCTTTTTCACCAACCGGTGAACCGCCGTCACACTGATCCGGTTGCCGTCCCGGGAGCCGAACAACGCCCGGTTGTCCGTCAGCACTTTTTTGCTGCGTTCGGGCAGATAGGCGTCGATGGCTTTCCGGCAGGCGGAGCCAAAATAAACAATGCGTTCCTTGTTTCCCTTGCCGATGACCCGGATCCGATCCTCGTAAACATCCGTCAGATTCAGTCCCACCAGCTCGCTGCGACGGATGCCGCAGTTCAGAAACAGCATCAGGATGGCATAGTCACGCTTCTCATTTGGCCCGGAAACGGCCTGTAAAAGTGCGGAAGATTGCTCCAAAGTCAGGTATTTCGGCAAACTTTTGCGGAGCTTGGGGTATTCCAGATCCGCCACCGGATTCTCCGTAAGCTGCTTGGTGCGCACCGTCAGATACTTGTAAAAGGATTTGAGCGCCGACAGCTTTCTGGCCCGGGCGGCAGGGGAGATGCCGTATGCGGGAGCAGGGGAGTCCGGGTTCGGTGTCCGATCGTTGGCCAGGTAGGCAAGAAAATCAAAAATGTCCGCGGTGGTGATTCCCCGGATAAATTCCAGATCCACATCCTTGATATCGATATCCTCCAGCCGGGTATGAATGGGCATATCGCCCCGCATCAGCTTCATGAAGCGGAAAAACATCCTCAGATCCAGATAGTATTCGGAAATCGTCCTGGGAGACTGACCCTTGATGGTTTCGTGATAGGTCAGAAACTCCCGCAAAACCGTGGGGCAATCGTGATAACGCTGCATAATAAACCTCCATTCTGACACGCCCATTATTTCATATTTCAGGAGCGGAGTCAATGCTGTTTTCATTTGTGACTGCCGGCAGCATATTGCCATAAAAACACATTTTAATGGTATGTATAAGTGAGTATTACAGGCGATTTAACGAATCTGAAAAGGCAATTTACGACTTATATTCATTTAATGAGCCATAAGATGAAACAAATCCGTATTTGCCGCATGACGAAAGAGCTTGCCCGGCAGTATTTCCGGCAATATGAGCAGGATCCGATGCAGTTCATGGACATGTCGCTGTTTCAGCCTTACGTTTACAGCGACGCCCGTTCAGATGCTCAATATCAGCGACAGAATGATCTGGGCCGGGTTTATCTGGCAGTCATGCTGGATCAGAAGCCGATCGGCGAGGTAATCTTAAAGAATATTGACCGGGAAAACCACAACTGCACGCTGAGCATCAGCCTTCAGAATGATTCCGTCAAAAATCACGGCTACGGAACACAGGCGGAAATGCTGACGCTGGAATACGCGTTCGGAGAACTGGAGATGTTGACTGTCTATGCGGATGCGGTGCATAAGAACAAACGCAGTCAGCACGTTCTGGAGAAGGTCGGATTTCGGGAGACCCACGCGGATGATATCTTTCGGTATTATCGCTGCGACCGCGCCAACTGGAAGCAAAGCCTGACAATTTCCGATATCTCTGTTCCGCCGGAATCTCAAACCGATCAATAACGCCATCGATGAAATGCTGTCCAGCGATCCTGCGATATTGTCTTCATAATCCATATTGTAGCACATCCCTGCACATAACGCAACAAAATTTTTATTTTGTTGCGTTCGTTCTCTCCGGGGATTTTCGACCGTTCAGGCCGACCGGGATTCGGCCGGTTCTGCGCCCTTCCTCCCCGGCTGCGCTTCGCAATGAATATCCCCCAGTCATGGACACTCCATCCAAGACTGGGGGTTTGATATTTCTTCGGATCATTGGACTGTCCGCTGCAGGTATGACGATTCTGATGCGGAAAAAGCGGATTGGTACTGTGAATCAGCCTTCCTGGCAGCTCAGCATATCCCGGTAGAAGCCGTGGAGCTCTTCCTCTGTATCGAAGTTGCAGACATACATCTGATTGGCCATGGCGCCGGACAGAGCGTCAGGGATTCGTCCCTGCATTTTCATGCAATGGCCGTACTTATTCATGACCGC
>JAQXIT010000139.1 GCA_029007925.1 Bacillota bacterium
AAAAGCGTGGTCACGGAGATTCCGCCGGGGAGTTTCTCCATGGGGCTGGTAAAGCAGGCAAAGCACTGGGCGTAACCGGGCAGGGTTCCGGCCCGTTCCAGATCGATATGCAGCTTGTTGCTCCGCAGGGAGCCGCCGCCCATCAGATCCTCCCCCAGCAGCGCAAGGGCGGTATCGCAGTGGAAATCAAATACGGGAAAATTCATTGAAACGCGTCCTCCATATGTTCAATCAACGGTGATCGGGTCAGCGCGCCTTCCGGCGCGTAGATCTCGATCACGTCAAATCTGGGCTGAAGATCCGTGGGATTCTGAGATAAGTACAGCGCGGCGGTGGCACGGAGCCTGTCCTGCTTCCGTCTGTCCACATACTCCCGGGCGGCGGCAAAATTGGCGCTTTTGCGCAGCTTGACCTCCACAAAGACCAGATGTTTCCGATCCCGGACGATGAGATCAATCTCCCCGAACCGGCAGCGGTAGCCCGCCGCAACCAGCTTATAATGCTTTTTTCGCAGGTATTCCGCCGCGGCAGCCTCGCCCCAGGCACCGGTCACCTTACTTGTCGCCATAGAATTTTTTCAGGAA
The DNA here is from genome assembly GCA_029007925.1 of Bacillota bacterium. Taxonomy (GTDB): domain Bacteria; phylum Bacillota; class Clostridia; order Oscillospirales; family Oscillospiraceae; genus Faecousia. The sequence goes on from JAQXIT010000139.1 coordinate 585, forward strand.
GGTCATCCGGTGGATAGGACAGGGGCCATAGTCCGTCAGAGCCGCGTAGTGAGCCTTCGTGCCGTAGCCCTTGTGAATCTCAAAGCCGTACTGAGGGTATTCCTTCGCCTTTTCTTCCATGAAGTCGTCACGGGTCACTTTGGCCAATATGGAAGCGGCGGCGATATTGGCACTGAGGCTGTCGCCCTTGACTACGGTTTTCACCGGCAGGCCGAAATCCTTCTCCCGGTTTCCGTCGATCAGCACAAAGTCCGGCTGAACGGAAAGCTGTGCCAACGCCCGCTCCATGGCAAAAAACGTGGCCTGCAGGATGTTGATCTGGTCGATCTCGGTATGGCTGGCAAAGGCGATGCCGTAGGCTACCGCCTTCTCCTGGATGATGGGCATCAGCTCCCGGCGGCGCTTGTCGGTGAGCTTTTTGCTGTCGTCCAAACCGGGAATCTCCAGATGGGGCGGCAGGATCACCGCCGCGGCGCATACCGGCCCCGCCAGAGGGCCTCTTCCGGCTTCATCCACGCCGCAGATCAGCCGGAATCCCTGACCGAACAGCGTTTCCTCGATCTGCCACATATTTTTCTCAGACATTTTCCGGTTCCTCCAAGGTAAACTTTCCCAGCTTGCCGCCGCGGTACTCGTCCAGCAGCACTTTCGCCATCCGCTCGGTGTTGATCTCGCCGCCAGAAAGCAGGAAGCCCCGCTTCCGCCCGGCCATTTCCAGGAGCTCGTAGCCGGAGACGTCCTCCCCGGCCTCAATGCCGTAGCGCTCCTTCAGCGCCTGGGGATACCGCCGGTGCAGCAGCGCCATGAGCCGGCAGGCAAGCTCCTCAATATCCATGACGCCCTCCCGGACGGCGCCGGTATAGGCCAGCATCATCCCCACCTCGGGATCCTCGAACTTGGGCCAGAGAATGCCAGGAGTGTCCAGAAGCAGCAGGCCGCCATCCACGCTGACCCATTGCTTGCCCCGGGTGACGCCGGGGCGGTTCTCCGCTTTAGCGCCCTTGCGGCCGGAAATCTGGTTGATAAAGGTGGATTTGCCCACATTGGGGATCCCAACCACCATGACCCGCACCGGGCGGTTCATGCCTCTGGCAGCGTTTCGCTGGATTTTCTCCCGCAGGACGCCGCGGACAGCGTTCTGAAAGTCTCCCAATCCCCTGCGGGCCTTGCAGTCGGTGGCGATGACGGCCAAGCCCTGCCGTTTCCAATGCTCCGCCCAGCGTTTTGTGGCGGCGGGATCCGCCAGGTCCATCCGGTTCAGCACCACAATCCGGGGTTTGCCGCCGCAGATGGCGTCAATATCCGGGTTGCGGCTGGCGGCGGGTATCCGGGCGTCCAGAATCTCGCATACCGCGTCCACCTGCTTCAGATCCGCTTCGATCTGGCGGCGGGTCTTGGTCATATGGCCGGGGTACCACTGAATATTCATCTGCTCGGGCTGCATCAACCGATCACTCCGATTCTGCCGAAATCTTTTTTGCCTGTGGTATCGTCCCGTCCGGGCAGGAACAGGAAGATCACTTTACCCCGGATCTCCCGCTTGTCGATGAGGCCGATGCCGGGATAGCGGCTGTCACGGGAACCGTTTCGGTTGTCGCCCATAACGAACACGCACCCTTCCTCCACGGTCAGCGGGAAGGAAACGCCCTCCTGAATGTTGGTAGCGGTGCGGGTATAGGGCTCCTCCAGCGCAACGCCGTCCACATAGACGATACCGGCATCGAAGTCGATGTCCACGGTCTGTCCCTCGGTGGCAATGACACGCTTGACAATGGGGGCGCCGTTATCGAAGGTGTCCTTGCTGGCCACGATAATATCGCCGTATTTGGGCTCCCGGTAGAAAATGTTGCTTAAGATCAGCAGATAGTCACCGTTCTGCAGGGTGTTGGTCATGGAAGTGCCGGACACCACTACCACCGGCAGCAGCATCATCAGCACAATGAGCCCCGCCAGCAGGTACAGCAGGTCGTGGGCGTACAGCAGCAGACTTTTCTGCCAATCGCCCCCTTTGGGCTGCGCTTCCCGTTTCTCCCGCGGCCGTCCGGCTTCCGGCGCCGGGACGGGTTCCGGGACAGGTTCCGCCGGTGCGGGCTCCGCAGGCTGCTGTTCCGGCTCTTGATTATGTTCATCCAGAAGGAAATCCAATCCTTCCAGAAAATCCAGATTCATATCTTCATGATTGTCCATTTTTCGTCACATCCAAATCCAGGCGGCCATTCCGGCGGCCATGATATCTCATTATAAACCAGAACGGCATAAAAAAAAAGAGGGCAAGCCCTCTTTTTTTCGGTTTTTGAATCAAACCTTCTCCTTGATCTTAGCAGCCTTGCCGGAAAGATTGCGGAGGTAGTACAGCTTTGCCCGACGAACCTTGCCCTTGCGGACGGTCTCGATCATGGCAACGTTGGGAGAGTGCAGGGGGAAAACCTTCTCACAGCCCACGCCGTAGGAAACACGGCGGACGGTGATTGTCTCCGTGATGCCGCCATGCTTGCGGGCAATGACGGTACCCTCGAACACCTGAATACGCTCACGGGAACCTTCCTTGATCCGAACGTGTACACGGACGGTGTCGCCCACCTGAACCTCAGGCAGCTCCTCCTTCATGTACTGGCTGTTGAGAGCCTTGACCAAATCCATAATTTCGTCCTCCTTAAATATTAGGCGTTCATGCGGCGCATCTGCCCGCAGAGGACTCACCTTGATTTCAGACCGATGTATTATACCATGGCTTTCTTCAAAAAGCAAGTACTTTTTTGGGATTTTTCATGGTTTCAGTGGGCCTGGAGCCAGAATATCAGCGCCAGGATCAGATAAACCGTAAGCATTCCGCCGGCGACCGCCAGTGTGGGCAGAAACATCATTTTCATGGCGCCCCAAAAGGTCCGGAGCTGCTCTTTCAGGCCCGCGCCGGCCACGACGCTCTTCCGCCGCGGGGCGGAAAAGCCATGGGACACGCCGGACATATCGGCAATGGTTCTGCCGTCGTCGATATAGGTAATCTTTTCCTTTTTCTTTCCCACGGCACTTACTCCCGCTCCAGCAGATGGCAGGCGGCAAAATGCTCCGGTTCATACTCCCGGTATTCCGGAGTAACGTGCCGGCAGATTTCGGTGGCGTAGGGGCAGCGGGTATGGAACCGGCAGCCCTTGGGCGGATTGGCGGGAGACGGAATGTCGCCTTTGAGGACGATGCGGTTCATCTTGATATCGGGATCCGGCTGCGGGATCGCGGAAAACAGCGCCTGGGTATAGGGGTGCAGCGGATGGCTGAAGATGTCCTGCTTGTTTCCGAACTCCACCATGGAGCCAAGGTACATGACACCGATCCTGTCCGAAATGAACTTGACCACGGACAGATCATGGGAGATGAAAATATAGGTCAGATTCATGGACTGCTGAAGCCGTTTCAGCAGATTGATGATCTGAGCCTGAATGGACACGTCCAGCGCGGAAACCGGCTCGTCGCAGACCACCAGCTTGGGATTAACGGACAGCGCCCGGGCGATGCAGATTCGCTGCCGCTGGCCGCCGGAAAACTCGTGGGGGTAGCGCTCATAATAGTAGTCCCGGAGGCCGCATTTGTCCATCAGCTCCAGAACGTAGTCCTTGACCTGATCTCTCGGTACGATCTTGTGGACAAGCACAGGCTCCGACAGAATGCCGCCCACGGTGCTTCTGGGCGGAAGCGAGGAATAGGGATCCTGGAAGATGATCTGCATCTGGCGCCGGATCTGGCGCATCTGGGAGGAGGTAAGATCCGTAATATCCCGTCCGTCGAAGATGATTCTGCCGCCGGAGGGCTTGTGGAGCTTCAGAATGGCACGGCCCATGGTGGTTTTGCCGCAGCCGGACTCCCCCACGATGCCCAGCGTTTCGCCGGGCTTCAGCTTGAAGGAAACGTCGTCCACGGCGATCAGCTCCTGAGTCACCTTGCCCGTGAGGGTCTTTTTCAGGGGGAAGCACTTGCGAAGATGACGAACCTCCAGAATGGCCTCGGGATCTATGGGTTTCCCCTGATCCTCCGCAATCTGCCGCTGCCTGCGTTCCAGATATTTGGCTTCCTCGGCCGCATCGTCGTAGGTAACGGTTTGCGCGGCCTGAACCGTGGTATCCTTTTCGTCAGTCATGTTTTATCTCCTCATCGTACAGGTGGCAGGCCACATAGTGGGTGGGACTGACCCGGATCATATCCGGGTAGTCACCGGCACATTTTCCGACGCATTTGTCGCATCTTTCCCGGAAATAGCAGTAATTCGGCATATTGATGGGATTGGGAACATTGCCCGGAATGTTGAACAGCGTATCACTGTCGGAATTCAGGGTGGGTTTGGATTTCTGCAGGCCGATGGTGTAGGGATGCAGCGGATTGTGGAAGATATCGGACACGGTGCCTTTCTCGATGACCCGGCCGGCATACATGACCACCACATAATCCGCCATTTCCGCAATGATGCCCAGGTCGTGGGTAATCAGCAGGATGGATCCGTCAATCTTGTCCTTCAGATCCCGGAGAAGATCCAGAATCTGAGCCTGAATGGTCACATCCAGCGCGGTGGTCGGCTCGTCCGCAATAATCAGCCGCGGATCCGCGGCCAGTGCCATGGCGATCATGACCCGCTGGCGCATACCGCCGGACAGCTCGTGGGGGAAGGATTTATAAACCCGCTCGGGCATGGCAATGCCAACCAGATTCAGCATCTCCATGGATTTGGCTTTGGCCTGTTCCTTGCTCGCCTTGGGATCGTGGATAAAGGTCACCTCGTCAAGCTGCTCACCGATGGTGAATACGGGGTTCAGGGAGGTCATGGGCTCCTGAAAGATCATGGCGATCTGCTTGCCCCGGATCCGATGGATCTCCCGGATGGGCATTTTGGCGATGTCGTAGACCTTATCCACGGTCTCGTACTCCCCTTCCGCGCCGCCCGCCCTGGGAATCGGGCGGCCCTTGGCATCCGTCCTGACCTCATGGGATCGGAACCGGATTTCGCCGGAGTAAATCTGGCCCTGGGGGCCCTGCAGCAGACGCATCACGGACATGCTGGTGACGGACTTGCCGCAGCCGGACTCGCCCACGATGCCCACGGTGGCGTTCTTGGGAACGTCGAAGGAGACGCCGTTGACGGCTTTCACCACTCCCTGCTCCGTAAAGAAGAAGGTGTGCAGGTCGTCGATCTCCAGAATATTCTCCTCGCTGCGCATCCTGGTCAGAAATTCCGATTCGTCGCATTTGCGGTTTTTGTAGGCTTCCAGTCGCTTCATCTCCACGGCGTTGGCCCGGGCGATTTCCCGGATTTCCCTGCCGGACAGATAGCCTTTTTTCTTTTCGCGCATCCGTCACCGCCTCGCTTTCGGATCCAGAGCGTCCCGCAGTCCGTCACCTACGAAGTTGAAGCCCAGTACGGCGATGACGATGCAGACACCGGCAGGCACCCAGACATTCAGATGATTCTGCAGAATATTCTGGTTGCTGGAAATGATATTTATCATGGTTCCCCAAGCCGCGTAAGGCGCTTTAACGCCCAGATTCAGATAAGACAGTGTTGCTTCATAAAGAATCATGCTGCCGAGAGACAGGCTCATCTCCACGATGAGCTGGGGCATCACATTGGGCACCAGATGCTTGAATATCTTCCGGGGGATGGAATAGCCCATGGCCTCGGCGGCCACCATGTATTCCTGCTCCCGCAGGGACAGGATCTGGCCGCGCACCAGACGCGCCGTACCCGTCCAGGAAATCAGGGTCAGGTAGATCATCAGCAGATAGATCCGGTACTTGGCGTCAATGCCCGAGGCATCCAGCAGTGTGCTGATAATCAGCAGAATGGGGATACCGGGCAAACACATCAGCACATCGCAGATACGCATGATGACATTGTCCACGGCGCCGCCGAAATAGCCGGAGATGCCGCCCAGAATCACGCCCAGAATGGTGATGAGGAACACGGCGATAAAGCTGACGGTCAGGGAAATCCGTCCGCCGTACATCAGCCGGACGAAAATGTCGTAGCCCTCGTTGTCGGTGCCGAGAATATGCTCTGCGGAGGGAGGCGCCAGGAAATTATCCTTCAGGTACTTCTCCGTGGTCTGACGGAGGGTATATTCCACCCCATCCACAGTATAGGTGGTCTGGGAAACGGCGTATTCGGTTTTTCCGCTCTCATCCAGCTGGATTTCTCCCCACTGGGTATAGACCACGGGGCCGAGAAAGCTGAACAGGAACAGTCCGATGACCATCACCAGGCCCAGAATGCTGAGCTTGGAGCGGAAGAACCGCCGCACCACCATACGGGTGGGAGACAGCAATCTGACATTTTTGTCCAGAGGCGCCTCGGTGTCCTGGATTTCAGGAATTGTTTGATTCTGCTGGTCCATACCGCGCCTCCTCACTCCAGTTTCACTCTGG
>JAQXIT010000140.1 GCA_029007925.1 Bacillota bacterium
TCCTGAGTCAGGTACAGCAGGCCGTAGCCGGTGGCTTCCTTCCGGGCCAGAGAGCCGCCGTAGCTGAGCCCCTTGCCGGTAAGCACGCCCTCATACACACCCCGAATCCGCTTGTACTGGCCGAACAGGTAGCCGATCTCCCGGCTGCCCACGCCAATATCGCCGGCGGGAACGTCGGAATCCGCGCCTACATACTTATACAGCTCCGTCATCATGCTCTGGCAGAAGGCCATGACCTCCCGGTCGGACTTGCCCTTGGGGTCGAAATCGGAGCCGCCCTTGGCGCCGCCGATGGGCAGACCGGTGAGGGAATTTTTGAAAATCTGCTCGAAGCCCAGGAATTTGATGACACTCTGGTTGACGCTGGGATGGAACCGCAGGCCGCCCTTGTAGGGGCCGATGGCGTTGTTGAACTGCACCCGGTAGGCGTTGTTTACCTGAACCCGGCCGCTGTCGTCCACCCAGCTCACCCGGAACTGGATCTGCCGGTCGGGAGTGGTCAGCCGCTCCAGAATGGCGTTGCTGCGGTACAGCGCCTCATCCCGGTCGATGACGGGACGCAGGGACTCCAGCACCTCTGTGACCGCCTGATGGAACTCCGGCTGGGCGGGATTCTGCTCCGTCACCCTCCGCAGCACCTCGTCTACATAGCTCATGGAAATACACCTCGCTCTCAGAATAGGAACATTGTACCAGAAAAAGCGGGACAGCGCAAGCTGTTTTGCAATCTTTCTGATCTAAAATTGCATTTTTTGCAGTTTTAACGAATATGAACGCCGGAAACGGCGATTCTTTGCCATTTCCGGCGATCATGAAATTCAATCCGCAGTCACGCCTTGCCCGCGATGCTGAGGCCCTCCGCCAGCACGCTGGGGCTGCCGAAGGCGGTCATGCCCATGGCGCCCGGGAGCCGGCAGTTGTCCGCCAGGGCGGTGATGTTCTTCAGCAGATCGTAGAAGTTGCCCGCCACGGTAAAGGACTTGACGGGTTTGGTCTTTTCGCCGTTTTCGATGAGGAAGCCGGCGCTCTGGAGGGAGAAATCACCGGTCACGGGGTTGGCTCCGGCGTGGAGGCCGCCCAGCGACTTGATGTACACGCCGCTGCCGGCTTTGCGCAGCAGTTCCTCCTCGGTCATGTCCCCGGGCTGCAGGTACATACTGAAGGGGCGCACCCCCACGGCGGCGGCGTAGCCGCTCTTGGAGGCGTTGCCGGTGGTCTTTTTGCCCGCCAGCGCCGCGGTTTTCAGATTGTACAGCAGGGTATTCAGAACGCCGTTTTCGATGACGTTCTTGCGGTGGGTGGGAGAACCCTCGGCGTCGAAGTTGATGGGCATGGGATTCTCCGGATGGAAGGGATCGTCCACCAGCGTGACGATGGGGGCGGCGATGGTGGTTCCCTCGGCGCCGGCCAGCCGGCTCAGCCCCTTCTGGGCCGTTTCGGAGGAGAAAATGTCGCTGAAGGTGGCCAGCAGATCGCTCATGGCCTTGGGGCTGAACACCACGGGATAGCTGCCGGTGGGTGCCGCCTCACCGCCCAGAGACAGCAGCGCCTCCCGGGCCGCCTTTTCGGCAAGCGCCTTCCGATCGATTTGGTTCAGGTCGCCCAGTTGGAACTGGAAATCATTGGCCATCTCCTTGCCGTCGGAAACCACGGCCACGGAGACGATGCCGCAGACACCGTTTTCGTAGTGCAGATCCAGTCCCTTGGAATTCACGATGGCAAACTTGCCCCGCTGGGCGAAGCCTTCGGTGGAGCTGCCGTCGATAACGGCCTTGTCGGCACCGTAGAGCAGCTCCTGGGAGTCCAGAACGGTGCGGATCAGCTCGTCGGTGGAGGGCAGCGGCACATTCCGGGGCTCCAGCGGCTCATATTCCTGACCGCCCTCCCCCAGAAAGACCGGATCGTCGGTTTCCAGCGTGGCGGCGTTGTCGGCGGCCTTGGTCACCAGCGCCTCGGCCTGCTCTTCGCTGAGAGCCTCGGTGGAGGCGTAGCCCATCCGGCCGTTGACGATGGCGCGGAAGCAGACGCCGCCCTCATTGGAAGCGGTAAACTCGTTGATCTCGTGCAGATAGGCGCTTACGGAGGTGCTCTCCGCGGCCTGATAGTAAAGCTCGTACTCCGTAATGCCCTTTTCCCGGCACTGCCGGATGACGGCTTCCTTGAACGCGTTGAAATCCATAATCTGACCTCCTTGTCTTATCTGCCGCCGACGGTGATGTCGGACACCCGGATCAGGGGCTGACCCACATTAGTGGGGACGGAGCCGCTGGAGGAGCCGCACATGCCCTGCCCCATATCCAGCTCGGTGCCCACCATATCGATCTTCCGAATAACCTCGGATCCCTTGCCCACCAGGCTGGCGCCCCGGACGGGCTCGCAGATCTTTCCGTTCCGGACGAGATAGCCCTCGTTGACGGCGAAGTTGAACTCGCCGGTGACGGGATTGACGGAGCCGCCGCCCATTTCCTTGGCGTAGAGGCCGTACTCCATGGAGGCGATGATGTCCTCGTTCTTGTCGGTGCCGGGGGCGATGTAGGTGTTGGTCATCCGGGAGGTGGGGGTGAAGGCATAGCTCTGGCGGCGGGAGGAGCCGGTGGATTCCATGCCCATGCGCCGTCCGTTGAACTTGTCGATCATGTAGGATTTCAGGACGCCCTTTTCGATGAGGACGTTTTTCCGGGAGGGAGTGCCCTCGTCGTCGATGTTGACGGAGCCCCAGGCGTTGGGGATGGTGCCGTCGTCGATGGCGGTGACCTTCTCGTTGGCGATCTTCTGCCCCAGCTTGCCGGCGAACTGGCTCAGGCCGTAGGCCACGGCGGAAGCCTCCAGGGAGTGGCCGCAGGCCTCGTGGAAGATGACGCCGCCGAAGCCGTTTTCAATGGCCACCGGCATCACCCCCGCGGGGCAGTAGCCGGCGCCGGCCATGGTGACGGCCTGTTTGGCGGCACGGATGCCCACATCCTTCGGATTGACCGTGTCGAACATCTCCAGACCCATCCGTCTGCCGGGATTGCAGGAGCCGGTCTGGGTTTCGCCGTCCATCTCCGCCACGGCGGAAATCATCAGACGGGTGCGGATCTGGCGATCCTGGGTGTAGAGCCCCTCGGAAGTGGCGATGAGGATATTATGATCCACGTCCAGCAGATTGCCGGAGACCTGGGTGACGGCCTCATGGTAATCCTTGGCGGCGAAGTAGCCCTCCTTCAGGATCTCCGCCTTCCGGGCGTTGGCCACGGAGGAGGGCACGATCCGGATGGGATGGATGTCCCCGAACAGCCGCTCCCGCAGCACGATATCCATGGCGGCGCTACCCTGCCCCAGGGCTTCGGCGGCCTTTTCGGCGCAGCGGAGCAGACCGCTCTCGGAGGTGTCCACGGTGGTGGCCATGACGCTGCGCAGTCCCTTGTAGACCCGGACGGCGGCGCCCGCCACCACGGCGTCCCGGATGGACTCTACCTTGCTGTCGATCATGCTGATGTTGTGATTGACGGTGTTTTCCGCGAAAATCTCGGCGTAGTCGGCGCCGGTGGAAACCGCCCTGAGCAGAACCTTCCGGCATATTTCTCTGGAAATCATCGGTTTTCTCTCCTTTTGCAAATATCAGGATGACCGTATTCTATCATAGTGCCGTTGCGATTGCAACAGTAATTTGTTTACTGCCCAAATACATATGTCCTTCTCCACAAATCTCTTTACTTTTCCGGAAAAATCCGCTATGATAGGGGCATCCGGAAAAGGAGTGAATTTCCATGACCCCTGAAAAGAAGAAGCTTGTCCGTAAAATCATTTATTTCGGCCTCATCGGCCTGTTTTCGGTGGTTTTCATCGTCAGCGCCGTGTATCTGGGTATCTATTTTCTGGACTCCGTGGACGAAAACCAGAAATATCAGTCCCTGATTGACCTGGTCAACGACATCAAGAATCAGAACGCCACCATGCCCACCCGGGACGACGGCTCCGTCATCCTGGATCCCACCGGAAGCTATCCCTTCGACCCGGATTCCAACATTCTGCCGGAATACCAGGCTCTCTATGCCCTCAACAGCGATCTGGTGGGCTGGATTGAGATCGAAGGCACCGCCATCAGCTACCCCGTCATGCAGACCCCGGACACCAAGGACTACTACCTGACCCACAACTTTGATAAGCAGGACAGCCGCTGGGGCTGTATCTACGTCCGGGAGCAGTGCGACGTGTTCACCCCCTCGGACAACGTGGTGATCTACGGCCACTACAAGCAGGACGGCACCATGTTCCACGACCTCCACGGCTACTACCGCAAGGCTTACTGGGAGGAGCATCCCACCATCCGCTTCGACACCATCTACGAGCACCACACCTATCAGATCGTGGCCGTGTTCAAAACCACCGCCAATCTGGGCGAGGGCTTCGCCTACCACCGGTTCAACGACGCCATCAACGCGGATGAATTCAACGAATTCATGGACACGGTGAAGAGCCTCAGCTTCTACGACACCGGCGTGGACGCGGAATACGGCGATATGCTCATCACCCTGTCCACCTGCGAGTACACCCAGGAAAACGGCCGTCTCGTGGTGGTCGCCAAGCGGGTCTCCTGACCCCGTTTCCCCGTCCTTGCGGGGAGGCCATCCTTTCGGCGCGCCGCCGCAGCGCAAAACGAAATCAGCCCCCCGAAGCTGTGCTTCGGGGGGCACATTGTTATGAATTCCCGGTGGAAACATCCGGTGCTATCCGAAGATGGCGTCGAATTCCCCGTCCAGCGGCTTGTCGGACAGAAGCTGCCCGGCCATGGCGCCCACCCGCTCCGCGGCGCGGCGGTACAGCTCCAGCAGCAGTCCATCCAGATGGGCGCAGTTGGGATTCGGCCCCACGGTCATCACCATTCCGGCGGCCTTTTTGCCCAGCATCCGGGTGCCGGCCTCCAGCACGGTTCGCTTGGCTCCCCCGGGCGCCGTCATCAGGCGGGAATAAAACGCCATGTTCTTCATCGCCCGGCGGACAACCCCGGGGGTTGCGGGGGGATAGAACCGGGCCACCGTTTCACACTCCCCGGCGGTCAGGCCGATGGGCTCCAAAGGCACCTGGGCGTGGGCGGGGGATCGGCCGTCCCGCTCCAGCAGGAACCGGTCGAACTCCGTCTCCAGCTCCGAATGGCCGATTTCGCCGCCGGCGGAAATTTCCCGCACCAGCGGATGGCACAGGGCGTCCAGGCTGTAGTGGCACAGCACCCCCACCAGATAGGCCCGGGCGGCTTCGGTATCGGCGACGTTCCGGGCGGCGGTGAAGAATTCCCGGCCGGTTTTCCGATGGTACCCATAGCCGAGGGCGACGGTTTTGGCCTTGAAAAAGGGATTGTGATAGAAGAAAAAATCCGGCCCCTGAAGACCCGCGTTGTAAAGCCGCCGGAACCGGATCACATCCTTTTTCGCCGCGGCGGGCAGCGTCTCCACCACCGCGGCTCCCAGCCGGCGGTGGGCATAGGCTGCAGGCATAGACTTTCCTCCTTATCCGCGAAAAATCCCGCGGGATTGGTAATTTATGGAGTCATCATAGCAGACCTTCGAAAAAAAGTCAAATGCGCATTGCATCCCCCGGCGGTATCTGCTAAAATAGAGGAAAATCACGAAAAATGCTGGTGAAGGTATGAACAGGAAGCAGGATTACATTGCCGTGTTTGATTCCGGCGTAGGCGGCATCAGCGTGCTGCGGCGGCTTGTGGAGCTGCTGCCCCGGGAACGGTTCCTCTACTACGGAGATTCCGCCAACGCTCCCTATGGCGTCCGCCCGCCGGAGCAGGTGCGGCGTCTGGCGCTGGAGGCGGCGGCGCTTCTGTGCCGGCAGGGCATCAAGGCGCTGGTGGTCGCCTGCAACACCGCCACCGCGGCCGCCGTGGAGACCCTGCGGCAGACCTATCCGGACACCATTGTGGTGGGCATCGAACCCGCCGTGAAGCTGGCGGCGGATCGGTTTCCCGGCCGGGCCGTGGGCGTGATGGCCACGCCGCTGACCATGGAATCCCACCGGTTCCGGGCGCTTCTGGAGCATCACGGCGACCGGTGCCGGTTCCTGCCCCTGCCCGCACCGGGTCTGGCGGATCTGGTGGAGGAGGGCAAGGCGTCGTCGCCGGAGTGCGAGGCGCTGCTTACGCCCCTGCTGGCGCCCCTGCGGGGGAAACTGGACGCGGTGGTGCTGGGCTGCACCCACTATCCCTTCGCCGCGGACACCATCCGGGCTCTGCTGGGGTCGGACACGGTGCTGCTGGACGGCGGTGAGGGAACCGCCCGGGAAACGAAGCGCCGTCTGGAGGCGGCGGGGCTGCTGTACGAAGGCCCCGGCGAAGTGACGATTCAAAACAGCTCGCCGGATCCCCGGATGCTCCTTCTCAGCCGGGAGCTGCTGGCCTACTCCGGAGGGATGGGGAATTCGGAATCAGAGATTCGGAATACCATTGCGGGGAGGGGATGAAAGGCCGACGCGGCAATCTCATTGAAGTCTCCGCATGGGATTGAACGAGATTCCCACTTCCCGCTCTCCCCCGGAATGACCATTATGGTTGTCGCATATTCCCGAAATTTTACGAAATTCCGCAAAAGGGCCTTGACCTTCCCCCTGATGGAAGGTGTATACTCATCCTGAGGAAAGGGGTGACGGCATGAAAATCAAAGAGGTGGAGGCACTGGCGGGGATTCCGAAGAAGAATATCCGCTTTTACGAGGAACAGGGTCTGCTGCTGCCCAAGCGGGACTCGGAAAACGGCTACCGGGACTACGGCG
>JAQXIT010000141.1 GCA_029007925.1 Bacillota bacterium
CCCGAGCTGATCGCCGCGGGCGGGGAAACGCCGGTGATCCGGGTGCTGGAGGATGGGGAGTACCTGTCCCGCCTGGAGGATAAGCTGGAGGAAGAGGTGGCGGAGTACCGCCAGAGCGGGGAGCCGGAGGAGCTGGCGGACATTCTGGAGGTGGTCTATGCCCTTGGCGCCGCCCGGGGTGTCTCCGAGGAGGCGTTGACGGCCCTGCGGGACAGGAAGCGGGAAGCCCGGGGCGGCTTTTCAGGGCGAATCTTCCTGATCCGGAAGGTATAAGCGGCAAAAACCGCGGCAAAACAATCGTTTTGCCGCGGTTTTCTTAGGATTGGCGTACAATGGCGATGGTCTGGGTCTCCGGATCGAAGCGGATCAGGTAGCTTCCGGCGCTCAGGCAGAGATTGCCGTGACCGTCGGCTTCACAGACAACGGGACTGTCCGGCGCCAGACTTTCTCCGCCGTACCACTTCCCGGTACTGCCGGAATAGACCTTCAGCCGCATTTCCCCGGTGCCGCTGAGGGAGAACAGGCAGTCCCCCGTATCTTCCCGCCGGGTCATGGCGTATTCCTCCCGGATCTCCCAGTCGGTGAAATCTCCCCGGATCCAGTATTCGCCGTCGGCGGGCGCAGAGGGTTTCGGTTCCGAAACCGCCGCCGAGAGGGTGGCTTTTTTGGCGTCGAGATACCGGGAGAAGGAGAGATTCTCCCCGGAACCGGGGTCAAAGGCGAAGCGGTAATTGACCGCGTTGCGGAAGGCTTTGTCCGGCGTGGTTTCGCCGCCGTAAAGACCGGCGGCCAGCGCGTAACGCTCCGCGAAGCACTCATCGGAAAACAGCGGGTTTTCCGTCAGCCGGACAAGACGCCGGCTGTATTCCTCCGTATAAAACCCGCCCTGACAGACGGAGAGCAGAAACAGGGGATTTGCCTGCGCCGAGCGGTTTCCCTCGGCGGTGGAGGAGAAGGGACTGTCCAGCGTCATGCCGTGACCGGTGGGATCCCAGCCCTTGGTGATGCCCAGACACCGGTCGTAGTCGTAGGGGATGAACATGGCCTTGCCCCCGGGGGTGAAATAGACGTAGCAGTTGTTGTAATTGTTGCGCAGATCGTCGGGATTTCCCAGGAACCAGGACACGGCGGCGAAGGAAAGGAAGTTGTCCCTGTCCACCACCCGGTCGAAGTCCTCCCGGGTAACCTTTCCGGCGTTCAGAGTGGCGATGAGATTCCGCAGGGCGGCGTGATCGGAGGTTTTCTTGTTGGTTTTCAGGTCGTAGATGTAGAATTCCCCCGCGTCCTCGTCCTCCACGCCCATGGAAACCGGCCGGGTGAAGGCGGCGCCTTCGCTGGTCCAGCCGCATTTGTACAGATCGCCGCCCAGTGCCTCCTCCGGCAGACGCTTCTGCAGAAACAGCTTGTCCACCGGCTCGTAGATGGTGTACACGCCCATGTGGATCCCCGCCCAGTCCACGGAGGCCAGATTCGTCCGGGGCGCCGGAACGCCCTCACTGCGGAAAATCTCGTAGGCGTAGGTTTCCCGGAGGTAGGTGGTGTCGTCGCAGCGATTCCACTTGATGTCCAGCTTTTCCAGCCCGGCAAAGGTGCGGGCCTTCCGGGCTTTCCGGGCATCGTCCGACCATTGCAGGGCGTCGGCGCCGTAGTAGCTTGCCTCGTCGAAGGTCTCCTGAAAGCTGAGCTTCAGGTGAATCAGATTGCAGATGCCCGATTCTTCTTCATAAAAGGATATCCGGGAGGTGTTGCCCTTCATCCGCACCCCCACCTGTTCCAGCGTATAGACGGTGGAAGTCCCGTCGGGGGTGGTGATGGTGACGTCCAGATCCGCCATGCGGTAGATGGGGGACTTGGAGCCCCGGGCCCGGTAGGCATCATAGTCCGCCTGCATTTTGGCCAGCTCCCCGGTTCCCATGCGGATGTTCAGAGAAATGTGGTTATGAGGATCGAACAGAAGCGCGTAGGTTGGATCCTCGTTGGTGCCGGGATCCGCAGGCGCCGGGTCGGTGGGCGCGCTGATGCCGGAACAGCCCGCCAGCAGGAGAGAAAGCAGCAGAAGCGCGGCAATCAGCCGGAATTTCACATGGATCCGTCCTTCCTGTGTGGAATGCTTCCATTATATCAGCGAAGGAACCGGTTGTCCACAAAAACAGTGCGGAAATTAAGGAACTATTAAAAATTATGGGGTTTCCCTTTCCGGCGGAATGTGGTAAAATAAAGCAAAATATGGAAAGGAATCGGATAGCTGTGGGAAAATGCGTGATCTTCTGCGCCGGAGGCTTTGACGCGCCGGCGGAGCCGCCGGAGGAGGGGGATTTCCTTCTGGCGGCGGACGGCGGTCTGCGGCATCTGGAGCGGCTGGATCTGAAGCCGGATCTCGTTCTGGGCGACTTTGATTCTCTGGGGCGCACGCCGGAAGGCGCCAGCGTATTCCCGGTGGAAAAGGACGATACGGATTCCATGCTGGCTGCGCGCCGGGGACTGGAGCTGGGCTTCCGGGAGTTCGTGATCTACGGCGGCCTGGACGGCAAGCGGCTGGATCACACCGTGGCCAACTTCCAGACCCTGCAGTTTCTGGCCGACCGGGGTGCCGTGGGGTATCTGGTGGGGAAGGATTATCTGGTGACGGTGATTCGCGCCGGGGAGACCCTTCTGTTTTCCGCCGAAGCCCGGGGCATTTTTTCCGTGTTCTGTCTGGGGCCGGACGCGGAGGACGTCACCCTCCGGGGACTTCAGTATCCCCTGGAGAAGGGCGTGCTGACCTGCGGTTTTCCCCTGGGCGTCAGCAATCATTTCACCGGCCGGGAAGCGGCCGTCACCGTGGGCAAGGGCAGCCTGCTGGCCATGTGGGACAGGGAAAACGGCTTTCCCCGGCGGCTGACCCAACCATCATCCAAGGAGGCTTCGCCATCGTGAGACCGAAGGAAAAGAGCATACAGCTCCCCCGGCAGGAAATTCCGGTGCTGGACACGGATCCGGCCCGGGGCCTGACCGCGGAGCAGGCCGCCGCCCGCAGAGCCGGGGGCTGGGCCAACGGAATGCCCCAGAGCGCGTCGAAAACGGAAAAGGAGATCATTCTGGAGAACTGTCTGACCTTCTTCAATCTGGTGTTTCTGGCGCTGGCGGTGGTGCTGCTGATCGGCGGCTCCTCCGTCAAGAATATGACCTTTCTGGTGGTGGTGATCTGCAACACCGTCATCGGCATTTATCAGGAAATCAAAGCCAAGCGGGCGGTGGATAAGCTGACCCTGGTGGCCGCCCAGCAGGTGCGGACGGTTCGGGACGGGGAGCTGAAGAAGATCCGCTCGGATCTTCTGGTGCGGGACGACGTGGTGGAGCTGTCCTCCGGCGACCAGATCTGCGCCGACGCGGTGCTGTGCACCGGAGAGCTGTACGTCAACGAGGCGCTGGTCACCGGTGAGGAGGACGCCATCCGCAAGCAGCCCGGCGACACGCTGCGCTCCGGCAGCTTCGTGGTGGCGGGCTCCGGCAGAGGGAGGCTCACCGCCGTAGGCGGCGATTCCTTCGCGGCACGGCTGGCTACGGAGGCCAAATCCGATCCCCACGCCGCCAAATCGGAAATGATGCACGCCCTGGACAAGCTGATCCGGGCGGTGGGCATTGCCCTGATTCCCATCGGCCTGATTCTGTTCTATCAGGAATTCAAGGTGCTGGGACTTTCCCTCCGGGAAAGCACCGAGGGCACCGTCTCGGCGCTGGTGGGTATGATCCCGGAGGGACTGTACCTGCTGACCAGCGTAGCCATGGCGGCTTCGGCCCTGAAGCTGACCCGGAAAAAGGTGCTGGTGCAGGACATGAACTGCATCGAGACCCTGGCACGGGTGGACGTGCTGTGCGTGGATAAGACCGGAACCATCACCGAGGCGGTGATGGAGGTGGAAGATGTGCTGCCGCTGACGGAGGACCCGCCGGAGCGCCTGGAGCAGGTGCTGGCGGCCTTCTATTCCGGCAAGGAGCCGGAAAACGATACGGCCAGAGCCATGGCGGAAATGTTCGCCGGGGAGACGGACTGGCAGTGCCTGCGCCGGGTACCCTTCAGCTCCAAAACCAAGTGGAGCGCGGCGGTGTTCCGGGATCGGGGTGCCTATGTGGTAGGCGCGCCGGAATTTGTCATGGGCAGCCGCTACGAGGAACTTCGGGAGGACGTGGAAAACTGGTCTGCCGCCGGCTACCGGGTGCTGCTGGTGTCGGAGTACGGCGGAGAGCCGGGAACCGGGGAACTCATTCCGGAGCGGCTGCGCCCCCTGGCGCTGATTCTGGTGACCAACCGGATCCGGCCGGAGGCGCCGGATACCTTCGCTTATTTTGCCTCCCAGGGCGTGGCCGTCAAGGTCATCTCCGGCGATAACCCGGTTACCGTGGCGGCGGTGGCCCGGCGGGCGGGCATCGAAGGGGCGGACAGCTATGTGGATGTCAGCACCCTGGAATCGGATCAGGATTTCCGCTGGGCGGTGGAGAACTGCACCGTATTCGGCCGGGTGACTCCGGACCGGAAAAAGAAGCTGATCCGCGCCTTCCGGAAGAAGGGTCACACCGTGGCCATGACCGGCGACGGCGTCAACGACGTGCTGGCCATGAAGGAGGCCGACTGCGGCATTGCCATGGCCAGCGGCGCCCAGGCCGCCAGTCAGGTGGCGCAGATCGTGCTGCTGAAGTCCGATTTTTCCGCCATGCCCGGCATTGTTGGCGAGGGCCGGCGGGTCATCAACAATATCCAGCGGGCGGCAACGCTGTTTTTGGTGAAGAATATTTTCTCCCTGGGGCTTGCCATCATCACCCTGTTTACCGGAATGCCCTATCCCATCGTGCCGCTGCATTTGAGCGCCATTTCGGCGCTGACCATCGGCGTGCCGTCCTTCTTCCTGGCTATGGAGCCAAACTACGAGCGGGTACAGGGCAGATTCCTGCCCACGGTGCTGCGCAAGGCACTTCCCGGCGGCCTGACGAATATTTTCGTGGTGCTGATGGCGCAGACCTTTATGGTCACCTTCTCCCTGCCGCTGGAGCAGATCTCCACGGTCTGCGCGGCGATTCTGGCGGTGGTGGGTATGCTGGTTCTGTATCAGACCTGTAAGCCCTTCGACAGATTCCGCCGGCTGATCTGGGCGGCTATGGCGGTGTGTCTGGTGGTGTGCTTCACGCTGCTGGCCGGGTTCTTTGAGCTGCATCCCGGCAGCTCCGGCACGGATCTGGTGATGACCACGCTGCTGATTATGACGCCCACCGTGTTTTTCGCCGCCCAGCGGGTGTTCGACTGGGGCGACCGGATCGCCGCCAGACTGTGGGGAAAGCGGAAAGCGAAGAAACGGTAATTTCCCGGCTATCCGATATCTCCGTACACGGAAATTGCCGCGACGGGGGTTTCACCCCCTCCTCGCAATGACAGGAAATCTTCACTCTCCACTCCCAACTCTCCACTCCGCGTATCCGTCCCCTACAGTGGCGTACCGAACAGCCTGTCATCCGCAGTCAAAAGATACTTCCCGGAGGTGAAATCATGCTGACCTACGAACTGAGAAAGGCTCCCGGGGTGCCGCTGTACGAGGCGCTGTACCGCCATGTGCGGGAGGACATTCTCTCCGGACGGCTGCCGGCGGGAACCCGGCTGCCCTCCAAACGGGCTCTGGCGGAGAATCTGAAGGTCAGCAAGATCACCGTGGAGACCGCCTACGGCCAGCTCCTTTCGGAGGGCTACATCCGCTCGGAGGAGAAGGTGGGATATTTCGTGGAGGCCGCCGTCCCGCCGGCGCCCAAGCCCCTGCCGCCGATGGCGCCGGAGCGGGAAACGCCGGAGCGTTTTTTGGATCTGACGGCCAACGGCCCCGCGGCCTTCCCCTTCTCCGTCTGGAGCCGCCTCCAGCGGGAGGTGATGCTGGAGCGGGGCGATTCCCTGCTGCGGCCGCTGGACAATCAGGGCTGCCGGGAGCTGCGCCGCGCCATCGCCGGGCATCTGGCGGATTTCCGGGGCATGGCCATCGACCCGGACAACATCCTCATCGGCGCCGGCACGGATTTTCTGTGCAATCTTCTGATCCAGCTGCTGGGGCGGGATCGGCGCTGGGCCGTGGAGGAGCCGGGCTACGGCAAAATCCGGCGGATCTACGCCGCCGGCGGCGTGGAATGCGTGGGCGCGCCCATGGACGATCAGGGTGTGATCCCCGAAACCCTGGGAGACGCCGGCGTGCTGCACATTTCCCCGTCCCATCATTTTCCCACGGGACTGGTGACCTCCGCCGCCCGGCGTCTGGAGCTGCTGAAATGGGCGGAGTCCGCCGGCAGCTATCTCATCGAGGACGATTACGATTCGGAGTTCCGGTTCCGGGCCCGACCCATCAGCGCCCTGCAGACCATGGATCGGCAGGGGCGGGTGATCTATATGAATACCTTTTCCAAGAGTCTGGCGCCCTCCATCCGCATCGGTTATATGGTGCTGCCGCCGGAGCTGATGGCGCTGTACCGGCAGAAGCTGGGCTTTTATAGCTGTACGGTGCCGGCCTTTGAGCAGTACACCCTGGCGCGGTTTCTGGAGGAGGACTGTTTTGAAAAGCATATCAACCGGATGCGCAAATTTTACCGTGCCCGCCGCAACCGGGTGGCCGACGCTCTGGAAAGCTGCGGCTACGCCGGAAAGCTGACCCTTCTGGAGCGGGACGCGGGACTCCATTTTCTGGTGAAGGTGGACACGGCGCTGTCCGACGAAGCGCTGATGGCCCGGTTCCGGGAGGCCGGCGTCCGGGTGCGGACGCTGGGCAGCTTCTACCATTCCGCCGCCGCAGCGGAGCATTTTCTGGTGGTGAATTATTCCGGACTGGACGAAAATGAGCTGTACCGGCTGAATCAGGTGCGGCTGTAGCGCTGTTTTCCCGTAAATATGCCTGTTTTTTGGCCGGATGGCCTGGAAAAAGCAGGATTTTTCTTGCCTTTTCGGGAACGACTTACTATAATATTCCCAGTAAGTCGGAAGGAGGGCGGAATATGCGGGGAAAACAGGCCACATTCCGGGGGGCGCTGCTGGGCCTCGCGGTGGGCGATGCCATGGGCTACACCGTGGACAGAAAGAGTCTGGAGGAGATCCGGGCAGACTACGGCCCCAACGGACTGCTGGGCTACGATCTGGTCAACGGTTACGCGGAGGTCACCTCCTATACCCAACTGGCTGCCTTCACCGCCAACGGTCTGCTGCTGGGTCTGTCCCGGGGGCAGCTTTCGGGACGCATGGCGCCGCTGGTGCGCTATATCGGACTGGCGCTGCGGGAGTGGTCCCGGAGCCAGCAATACTGCCCCCCCGAGCGACATTACTGCTGGCTGTCCACGGTGCCGGAGCTGAAGCGCCGCTGCTGCATGGACACCCGGATGCTGGACGCCCTGAACCGGGACACCCTCGGCACCCCGGAGGAGCCGGTATACCGCAGCGACAGTCCCGGCGCTCTGACGGAGACCGTGCCGGTGGCGCTGCTGCGGGGCATTCTGGACATGGAGCCGGAGGAATTGACCCGGCTGGGAGCGGAGTCCGTAGCGCTGACCCACGGGGATCCCACGGCGTTCCTGTCCGGCGCGGTGCTGACCTATGTGCTGAGCCGGCTGGTGCGGGAGCCGGAGATCGACGGAGAGATCCTGATGCGGGACACGGTGGACGCCATTCAGCTCCGGTTCGGCCGGGAATTCGGCCAGACCACCCGGATCTGGGAGCTGCTGCAGATGGCCCAGGTGCTTGCCGCCTCGGATCATATTTCTCAGGCCGATGCCATGGAGCGGCTGAGCTGCCGCACGGCGCCGGAGGTGCTGGCCGGTGCCTACTATGCCTGCCTGACCTGCCATGGCGATTTTGATACCGCCATGATTACCGCCGTCAACCACTCCGGCCGCAGCGCGGCCGTGGGTGCCGTCACCGGCGCGGTGCTGGGTCTGCGGATGGGCGAGGGCGCCCTGCCGGACTTCTATCTGGAAAGTCTGGAGCCGGCGGAGCTGCTGCGGGAGATTGCCGACGATCTGGCGCAGGGCTGCCCCGAGGAGCGTCAGAGCCGCCTGTTCGACGACGATTGGGACCGCAAATACCTCCACGGCGGGCTGTAACGCCCATGAACCAAAAAATCCCCCGGGAAGGACATCTTCCCGGGGGTCGTGTTTGTATGACAGCGTTCAGGATTTGAGGACACCCAGAACGCCGTCCTCGAATACCCGGAGGATCTCCACGTCCCGGAGCTGATTGTGCAGCCCGTCGCCGGGGACGTAGACCTTGACATAGTTGGGGGCGTGGCCGGTGTAGAATTCCCCGCTTTTTTCCTCGAACAGCACGCTCTGGACGGAGCCCACCAGTCCCTCCCGGTAGGCGCGGCTCATCTCTTCGGCCACGGCAATGGCGGCGCGGCTGCGCGCTTCCTTCACGGCGTTGCCCAGCTGCCCGGGCATTTTGTCCGCCGGGGTGCCGGGGCGGCGGGAATAGGGGAAGATGTGCATATCGGCAAAGCCGCATTTGCGGATGAAGGCCAGACTTTCCGCAAATTCTTCCTCCGTCTCCCCGGGAAAGGCCACAATCATATCCGTGGTGACGGCGCAGCCGGGGAAAAACGATCGCAGAAGCCGGACACTTTCCCAATAGCGGGCGGTGTCGTATTTCCGCCCCATCCGCGCAAGAACTGTGTCGCAGCCGGACTGCATACTCAGGTGGAACTGAGGGCAAAGGTTGGGACAGGCCGCCATCCGGCGGCAGAATTCCCCGGTGACCACCCTCGGCTCCAGACTTCCCAGCCGGATCCGCAGCGAAGGCACCGCTTCGCAGACCGCCGCCACCATGTCGGCCATGGTGGGCTTCCCCGGCAGATCCACGCCCCAGGAGGCAATTTCGATGCCGGTGAGGATGATCTCCCGGTAACCCCGGGCTTCCAGATTCCGGGCCTGCGCCAGAACGGTCTCCACCGGCGCCGACCGGACGGGGCCCCGGGTGTAGGGAATGATGCAGTAGGTACAGAAATTCACGCAGCCGTCCTGCACCTTCAGCATTGCCCGGGTGCGCTCCTCCAGCCCGCCGGCGGGGAGAATCTCAAATTCCCGGCGGCGCAGCGCCGGATCCACCTTTTCCCGGTGCTGACGATCCTCCGCGGCGGCCAGCATCATGTCCACGAACTCCCGCCGTCCGCCGCTGCCGCCAAGCACATCCGCCTCCAGCGCCCGGACGGCCTCCGGGGCGTGCTGGGTGTAGCAGCCGCAGACGCCGATGACCGCCTGGGGATGCTCCCGGCGGCAGCGGCGGATTACCGCCCGGTTTTTCTTGTCCGCCACGGCGGTGACGGAGCAGGTGTTGATGATATAGCCGTCGCAGTTTTCCTCAAAGCTGCCGATTTCGTGGCCCAGAGCGGTGAGGAGCTGCTCCATGGCCTGGGTTTCGTATTGATTGGTCTTGCACCCGAGGGTATAAAATGCGAATTTCATAGTTCCTTCCACCATTGTCTTGTTTGCCCCCATTATACACGGATTTTCCCGGTTTGTACAGCGGAAATATCCGCATTTGACTTTCCCGCGGCCGCGTGGTATGATAGCGGAAAAGTCAGGAGGGAGTGCCATGCAGTTTTTCATAATGGCGCTGTTCGCGCTGGGGGTTGCCGGGTTGGACCAGCTCACTAAGGCGCTGACGGTGGCCAATATCCCGCTTTTTTCCAAGGTGCCGCTGATTCCCGGCGTGGTTCGGCTGACCTATGTGCAAAACACCGGCGCCGCGTTTTCCTTCTTTCAGGGGATGCAGTGGCTGTTCGCGCTGGTGTTCGCGGCGCTGACGGTGCTGATTCTCTTTGAGTATTTTAAAAAACCCCTGCCATTCACCAAGCTGGAGCGCTGGTGCATCGCCGCCATTTACGGCGGCGGCCTGGGCAACATGATCGACCGGCTCCGGCTGGGCTATGTGGTGGATATGATCGAGACCGAATTCATCTCCTTCCCGGTGTTCAACGTGGCCGACAGCTTCATCACCTGCGGCTGCATTCTGCTGCTGGTGCATCTGGTATTCATCAACCGGAAATTCTGGAAGGACGAGACGAAATGATCCTCTACGCCGATACGCCCGGGGAACGGCTGGACGCCTTTCTGGCGCGAAGGGAAGCCGGCCTCAGCCGCTCCGCCGCCCAGAAGCTCATCGAGGAGGGCTGCGTCCTGCGAAACGGCCGGCCCTGCCGGAAAAATGACCGGCTGGAGCCGGGGGATGCCGTCCGGGTCACCCTGCCGGAGCCCAAGGCGGTGGATATCCGCCCCACCGAGATGCCGCTGGACATCGTCTACGAGGACGGGGACGTGCTGGTCATCAACAAGCCCAAGGGGCTGGTGGTGCATCCGGCGGCAGGTCACAGCGACGACACGCTGGTCAACGGCCTGCTGTACGCCATGGAGGGGAAGCTCTCCGGCATCAACGGCGAGCTGCGGCCGGGAATCGTCCACCGCATCGACAAGGACACCTCCGGCCTGCTGGCGGTGGCGAAAAACGACTTCGCCCACACGGTGCTGGCCTCCCAGCTCAAGGATCACACCATGGCCAGAACCTACGACGCCATCGTCTGCGGCACCCTCCGGGAGGACAGCGGCACCGTGGACGCGCCCATCGGCCGGCATCCCACCGACCGGAAGAAAATGGCCGTCACCCAGCGCAACGGAAAGCCCGCCGTCACCCATTGGGAGGTTGTCACCCGCTACCCGGGCTACACCCATGTCCGGTGCCATCTGGAAACCGGCAGAACCCACCAGATCCGGGTTCACATGGCCTACATCGGCCACCCCATTCTGGGGGACGGGGTCTACGGTCACAAAAAGCCGGAGCTGGGGCAGACCTCCCAGTGCCTCCACGCCGGGGCGCTGTGCTTCCGCCACCCCCGGGACGGGCGGCCCGTGATGGTTTTCGCCCCGCTGCCGGATTATTTTCAGGAGGTACTCCGGAAGCTGGAGAAGCGGAACGGAGAGGTCTGATATTTCCATGCCATTTTGAGAAGGAGCGTTCCATGCTGTTTTCCGATGTTTTGCTGACGGTGGACTATGACCGCACCCTGACGGCGGCGGATTCCACCATTCCGGAGAGAAATCTGGAGGCCATCCGCTATTTTATCGCCAACGGCGGCGCCTTCACCGTCAATACCGGCCGCAGCGTTCCCATGTCCGTCCGGGAGCTGATCCCGCAGGTTCCCGTCAGCGCGCCGCTGCTGCTGTACAACGGCAGCGCCGCCTACAACCCGGCCACCGGGGAGCTGAGCCACTGCCGCCCCATTCCGCTGGACAGAAAAGCGCTGGTGGCGGATCTGCAGACCCGGTTCCCGGAGCTGACGCTGGAAATTCAGGGCGTGGACGCCCACTATATCTTCCGCCGGGACGCCGGCTGGGAGCGCTACTGCGACCACAGCGGCTGCCCCTGGAAATACGCCGACCCCAATGAGATTCCCGGCCCCTTCCTGAAATTCGCCATGTACGGCCAGTTCCGGGAGAATACCGTGGCCTCCATGTACCGGGCAACGGAGGCGGAGCTGGTTCCCTTCACCCGGGCCACCGCCTACATCGAAAAGACCTACGGCGACGTGGTGGACGTTTTCCGCCCCTGCGCCCGGATCATCGACATCCACGCCAAGGGCTGCGGCAAGCTCCGCGCCGCCCGGGAGCTGCAGAAGGACATGGGGCGGAGCATCCTGGTCTGCGTGGGGGACGCGGAGAACGATCTGTCCATGCTGGAGGGAGCGGATTATGCCTTCTGTCCGTCGGACGGTGTGGTGGCGGATCGGTTCCCCAATGTGCGCGACTGCGGAAGCGGCGCCGTGGCGGACGTGATTCTGGAAAAAATCCCGGCCATCCTGAAAAATAAGCCTTGACAAGGCGCGGCTCCTATGCTAAAATTTGAGGGCTGAAACCGTCAGGTACAGGGACTTGCGGGTGTAGTTCAATGGTAGAACACCAGCCTTCCAAGCTGGATACGCGGGTCCGATTCCCGTCACCCGCTCCATAGAAACGCGCCAGTAGCTCAGCTGGATAGAGCAACTGCCTTCTAAGCAGTAGGTCGGGGGTTCGAGTCCCTTCTGGCGTACCATTTTCAGCATATGGTGGTTGTGGCCTAGTTGGCTAAGGCGTCAGATTGTGGCTCTGAAGATCGTGGGTTCGAGTCCCATCAGCCACCCCACACATAAGTCCCTTTTGTCTGCCGACAAAAGGGACTTTTTTTCGCAAGAGGTTTTTGAAAGAATGGCAGGTGAGATCCCATGGAATCGGCAATTTATGCCCTGGGCTTTTTCGACGGCGTGCATCTGGGACATCAGGCGCTGCTGACCCGGTGCGTCCGGCTGGCG
Organism: Bacillota bacterium; assembly: GCA_029007925.1. Classification (GTDB taxonomy): domain Bacteria; phylum Bacillota; class Clostridia; order Oscillospirales; family Oscillospiraceae; genus Faecousia. The sequence goes on from JAQXIT010000141.1 coordinate 12,327, forward strand.
GAGCAGGCCGGGGCGGAGGCCGGCGCGGTGACCTTTGTGGGGCATCCCGACACGCTGGTGCTGGGCAGCACGCCAATGCTTATCAATACCCTGGACGACCGGCAGCGGCTGCTGCGGGAGCGGGGCATCCGGCGGATCATCACGCTGCCCTTCGACAGGAAGATGATGGAAATGCCCTGGCAGGATTTCCTCGCCGGGCTGGAAAGCCGGGGCGCCGCCGGATTTGTCTGCGGCAGTGATTTCCGCTTCGGCTACCGGGGGGAAGGAACCGCCGAAAAGCTGGAGGCGACGTGCCGTGAGAAGGGACTTCCCTGCGCCGTGGTGCCGGAGCAGACGGTGGACGGCATCCGGGTGTCCTCCACCTATATCCGCACCCTGCTGGAAGCGGGGGACATGGAGCGGGCGGCAAGGTTTCTGGGGCATCCCCATATTTTCACCGGCACCGTGGTGTCCGGCCGGCACCTTGGCCGCACCATCGGGATCCCCACCGCCAATCTGGAGCTGCCGGAGGGACTGCTGATCCCGAAATTCGGCGTCTACGCCTGCCTGGCCCGGGTGGACGGGGAGCGCCGCCCGGCGGTGACCAACATCGGCACCCGCCCCACCGTAGGGGGGCGCCACATCACCGTGGAGCCCTGGATTCTGGACTTTGACGGCGACCTCTACGGGAAGGAAATCACCCTGGAATTCCACAAATTCCTCCGCCCGGAGACAAAATTCGACAATCTGGAGCAGCTCCGGCAGGAAATCTTCCGCAACGCGGCCCAGACCCGGGCGCTTTTTGGAGAATAAAAGAAAGCATCCGCAGAAATGGAAATCTGCGGATGCTTTTGTGATAGGGTTACGCGGGAATGTTCTCCCGGAGGATGACGAAGCCGTCCACCAGATTGGCTTCCAGCAGTTCGCCCTCAACGGCCACGGAGCGCTCCATCAGATCCGTGAGGATCACGCAGCCGTCCTTGCACTGGATGCGCATGACGTTCTTCATGACCACGGTCTCGGGGCTCATGGTGTTTTTGTAGACAGTGGAAAGGCACATGACGATTCTCCTTACTGCAGGCTCTGGAGCACGACGCTCAGGCGCATATTTCCCTTTTCAAAGTCGGACACGGCGGCCATGACCTGCTCGTAGGCCGTGTGGTTGCCGGCCTTGTCAAGCTGGACGGCCAGCTCCGCCAGCTCCCTGGCGTGGGCGGCGTTGTGGCCGACCATGTACTTCATCAGGGCGGTCAGCTCCTCCATGGGGGTGTGGGCACAGGCTTCTCCGCAGGTACCGCATTCGCCGCCGCAGCCGTGGGAGTGGGTGTGTTCGGCACCCTCGGCGTGGAGGTGGTCGTGGTCGTGGGGATGGTCGTGCTCATGGGTGTGGGAATGGGTATGTTCGTGGGTGTGGGTCACGCCGTCATGGGTATGCTCATGGGTGTGAGCGTGCTCGTGATCGTGGTCGTGGCTGCCGATATGATCGTGATCCAGATGCATGGTGATCTCTCCTTGCGTTTTTTCTCTATTATACCCGCGGAGAAACCGAATGTCAAATATCTTATTTGACGGCTTTGGCCTGATACTCGGTGACCTCACCGGTCTTTTCGTTGAGGACGAAGGTGACGGTGGCGATCCGCTCCAGATTCTCGTTCTTGGCAGCCTTGGATTTGCTGAGCTCCCACAGCTTGTCGGTGACCTCCACGCCCTCCTTGACCTCGTACACGGCTACGGTGTAGGTGGTCTCACTGCCGAGGAAGGGGCGGTAGGCGGATTCCACCACCGTGACGGTGGTCAGATCGTCCCAGTCGTCGCTCTGCTCCAGAATGACGGTCTGGGTGTGCTTATTGGCAGCAATGCGCTCTTCGGTGGAGTAGGCGGAGGACAGGGAGGTGTTCTGATAGTAGTAGGTCAGGTAGCCGCCCACGCAGCCGATGCCGAATACAAACAGGATTCCCAGCAGCACAAGCTGTTTTTTGCTGAATTTCATGGTTTCCTTGACCTTCCTGTCTCCGAAGGTCAGACCCAACCGGTTGGTGATGGGCAGAATCACGGTGAGGAACAGCGTCAGCACCACGGATTCGATGGGGAACATGAACAGGTTCTTGATGATGCCGGGGATGGTCAGCACATAGCTCTTGCCGCCCATGAACAGGCTGTAATACCACATCATGATGGGGGTCTGCAGCAGGACATTGACGAAGAAGCAGATGCAGAACCGGCTGAGCATGACCCGGGCGGGGGTGATTTTTACCCGGTACAGGAACAGGGCGAAGATCAGGGAACCGGCCACCTCCGTCAGAATGAAGGGGACGAAGTAGACGCCTTCGGGGTTGAGGACGTAGCCCAGAATATCGGTGACCACGGCGCAGAGGGAGGCCATGACGGGCCCGTAGACCATGGCGCCCAGAGCGTTGGCCAGGAAGGCGGTGTTGATCTTCAGGTTCGGAGCCAGGGGAATGCTGAGGAACTTCATGGCCACCCGGAGGGCGATCATCAGAGCCGCGAACACCAGCATTCTGGTGCTTTTCAGCTCGGAGACGGCGTCCCGCCAGTAGGCCTTGGAGAAGGGATGGGGATAGAGCGTGGTGGATCTTGCGGTTGACATAATAATTTCCTCCTTTTTTGCAGGGAACGGACAGTTCCGGACGGCATACGCTGCCCCAACGGCCCGGAAACGCGAAAACTCCCCTACGCCAAGCGTAAGGGAGTCTGGTTCACGGGTTACCCGTGGGGAAGGGCAGCGAAAAACAGCCGGCCCTGTCGCCCGACCGAGTATCGTTGCTACATAAAGGAGGTTGATCCCATATGCAACAGCGGGTGCGGAGATCCTATCGCGGAAAAAATCCTTCGTCCACCAAGCAACTCCCCATTTTGGCGGCACTTCACGCAGGGTCTCCTACTCTGTTCGCACACATCATACACGATGCGGAGGGAAAAGTAAATACCTATTTTGTAAATTTCCGGGATTTTTTGCGCCGAACCGCCTTTCCTTGCGGGGAGGCCCGAAAGGCCGACGCGGCAATCTCATATGAAGTCTTTGCGCAGGAATGAAATGAGATTCCCACGGTCGCTGACGCTCCCTCGGAATGACAAATTTTACCGCCGGGACGGGGTTTCCGTCCCGGCGGCGATTCCGGGTTACTCCAGCTCGAAGGCGCCGGTGTAGAGGCGGTAGTAGGTGCCCTTCTGGGCAATGAGATCCTCGTGGGTGCCCCGCTCGATGATCCGTCCGTGATCCAGCACCATGATGCAGTCGGAATTCATGACGGTGGACAGCCGGTGGGCGATGACGAAGGTGGTTCTGCCGTGCATCAGCGCGTCCATGCCCTTCTGCACCAGCGCCTCGGTGCGGGTGTCGATGGAGGAGGTGGCCTCGTCCAGAATCATTACGGGAGGATCGGCCACCGCCGCCCGGGCGATGGCGATGAGCTGCCGCTGACCCTGGGACAGATTGGCGCCGTTGCCGGTGAGCATGGTATTGTAGCCCTCGGGCAGCCGGGTGATGAAATCGTGGGCATTGGCCAACTGGGCGGCGTGGATGCACTCCTGGTCGGTGGCGTCCAGCTTGCCGTAGCGGATGTTGTCCATGACGGTGCCGGTGAACAGGTTGGTATCCTGCAGCACCACGCCCAGGCTTCGCCGCAGATCCGGCTTCCGGATTTTGTTGATGTTGATGCCGTCGTAGCGGATCTTGCCGTCGGCAATGTCTTAGAACCGGTTGATGAGGTTGGTAATGGTGGTCTTGCCGGCGCCGGTGGCGCCCACGAAGGCGATCTTCTGACCCGGCGTGGCGTAGAGGGAAATGTCGTGCAGCACCGTCTTTTCGGGAACGTAGCCGAAGTCCACGTTGTACATGGTGATGTCGCCCTTCAGCTCGGTGTAGGTGACGGTGCCGTCGGCTTGATGGGGATGCTTCCACGCCCAGTGGCCGGTGTGCTCGGGGCATTCGGTGATGACGCCGTTTTCGTCGATGCTGGCGTTGACCAGGGTCACGTAGCCATTGTCCGTCTCCGGCTCCTGATCCATCAGCTCAAAGATCCGCTCGGCGCCGGCCAGCGCCATGACGATGGCGTTGATCTGGTTGCTGACCTGGCCGATGGGCATATTGAAGGAGCGGCTCAGAAGCATGAAGCTGGCAAGCCCGCCCAGAGAGATCAGGGTTTCCCCGGAAGCGATGGCCAGCAGACCGCCGATGATGGCGAGAATGGTGTACTGCAGATAGCCCAGATTGTTGTTCACGGGGCCCATCATGTTGCTGAAGGAGCCGGCGGTGCAGGCGTTGGCCCGCAGTTCCTCGTTGATGACGTCGAACTGCTCCTTGGAGGCTTCCTCGTGGCAGAACACCTTAACCACCCGCTGACCATGGATCATTTCCTCCACGAAGCCGTTGACGGCGCCCAGTGCCCGCTGCTGTCCCACAAAGAACCGGGCGGATTTGGCGGCCACGGTCTTGGTGACCAGAAGGATGCCGAAGGCGGTGAAGATCACCACGGCGGTGAGAATGGGGGAGGTAATCAGCATGGCCAGGAACACCACCACCAGCGTGACGATGCTGGAGATGCACTGGGGGATGGACTGGGAGATCATCTGCCGCAGGGTGTCGATGTCGCTGGTGTAGCGGCTCATCAGATCGCCTACGGGATGGGTGTCGAAATAGCGGATGGGCAGGGTCTGCATATGGGTGAACATATCGTCCCGGATCTTTTTCTGGGTTCCCTGTCCCACCTTGACCATGAGCCAGTTGTACAGGAAGGAGGACACCATCCCCACCAAGTACACGCAGGCCATGCCGAACAGGAACCGGATCAGCGGAGCAAAATCGGGATTGCTTTGACCGATCATGGGGCGGATGAAATCCTCCACGATGTATTCCAGGGATTTGCTGCCGGCAACCTGGGCCACGGAGGTCAGCAGAATGCACACCACCACCACGATCATGACCTTGCGGTAGGGCTTCAGATAGCCCAGCAGCCGGCCAAGGGTTTTCTTGGGGTTTTTGGCCTTGCGGCCGTCACCGGAGAATTTTACCGGGGGCATGCTTCATCCCCTCCTTTCGCCTGGGACTCGTAGACCTCCCGATAGATGGAGGAGGTTTTCAGAAGTTCCGCATGGGTGCCCTGGGCCGCCACGCGGCCGCCGTCCATGACCAGAATGAGATCCGCGTCCTGTACGGAGGCCACCCGCTGGGCAATGATGAGCTTGGTGGTGTCGGGGATTTCCTCGGCGAAGGCCTTGCGGATCATGGCGTCGGTGCGGGTGTCCACGGCGGAGGTGGAATCGTCCAGAATCAGGATCTTAGGCTTTTTCAGCAGCGCCCGGGCGATGCACAGCCGCTGCTTCTGACCGCCGGAGACGTTGGTGCCGCCCTGCTCGATGCGGGTGTCGTAGCCGTCGGGGAAGGTGCGGATGAAGTCGTCGGCGCAGGCGAGACGGCAGGCCCGGATCATTTCCTCGTCGGTGGCGTCGGGGCTGCCCCAGCGGAGGTTATCCTTGATGGTGCCGGAGAACAGTACGTTTTTCTGCAGCACCATGGAGACGGCGTTTCGCAGGGATTCGATGTCGTAGTCCCGGACGTCCACGCCGCCCACCTTCACGCTGCCTTCGGTGACGTCATACAGCCGGGGGATCAGCTGCACCAGGGTGGATTTGCTGGAGCCCGTGGCGCCCAGAATGCCCACGGTCTGGCCGGAGGCAATGTGGAGATTGACCCCGGACAGAGCATCCCGATCCGCGGTCTTGGAGTAGCGGAAGGAGACGTTGTCGAAGTCGATGGAGCCGTCGGCCACCTCGGTGACGGGAGCTTCCGGATTGTGCAGTTCCGGTTCCTCCACCAGAATCTCATGGGTACGGCGCAGGGGCGCCCGGCTCATGGTGACCATGACGAACACCATGGAGAGCATCATCAGACCCATGAGAATCTGAGAGGTATAGGTGAACATGGAGGTGAGCTGACCCGTGGTGAGACCCAGCGCCTCGTTGTTGCCGGACTGGATCACCAGCTTGGCGCCGAGATAGGAAATGACGATCATACAGGTATAGACCGCGAACTGCATGGCGGGATTGTTGACGGACATGATCCGCTCGGCTTTGACGAAATCCCGGTAGATCTGATCGGAGACGGTGGTGAATTTCTCGCACTCCTTATCCTCCCGGACGAAGGATTTCACCACCCGGATGCCGTGGAGATTCTCCTGCACCACGTTGTTCAGCTTGTCGTAGGTTCGGAACACCCGGTCGAAGATGGTTCGCACCATCCGGATCAGGATGAACAGCACCACCGCCAGCAGCGGCAGCACGATGCAGTAGACGACGCACAGCTTGGGGCTGATGCGGAAGGCCATCACCAGCGCCAGCACCAGCATCACCGGGCAGCGGAAGGCCATGCGGATCAGCATCTGGAAGGTCATCTGCAGATTGGCCACATCCGAGGTCAGCCGGGTGACGATGGAGGAGGTGGAGAATTTGTCGATATTGGAAAAGTCAAAGGTCTGCACCCGGTAGAACATATCGTGGCGCAGATTCCGGGCAAAGCCCGTACTGGCGTAGGAGCCCAGAAAGGCCGACGCCACGCCGAAGCAGAGACTGCATACGGACAACAGAGCCAGCAGTCCGCCCTGCTTCACAACCACGGACATATCGCCCACCTCAATGCCCCGATCGATGAGGGCGGCCATGACCATGGGGATCAGAACCTCCATGGCCACCTCGCCCACCATACAGATAGGGGACAGCAGCGCCGCCCATTTATATTCCCGGATACACCGGGCAAGTCGTTTTATCATACTGTTACGATTCCTCCTTGTGTTTGCAGGGGCTCACGCCCATATTGTGGATGGCCCGATCCAGAAATTCGGAGAAGAGCCGCTGCTCCTCTTCGGAAAAACCCTGTACCAGCCGGGCTTCGTTGGCGCGGATGGTTTCCCGGATCCGCTGGTCGCACTCCGTGCCTCTTGGCAGGAGATAGATCCGTTTGCAGCGCCGGTCGGCGGGGTCGGGACGGAATTCCAGAAAACCCTTCTTCTCCAGTCGGGCCAGAAGCCCGGACACGGTGGGGTGGCTCAGGTGGAATTCCTCCTCCAGATCCCGGCAGCAGGGCGGCTGGGTGTGGTGGGCCAGATATCCGATGATATGCCCCTGGGCGGCGGTGAGATCCATCTGCGCCAGAGCGTTGGTCATATTTTGATCCGTACACCAGTGCAGGATCCGGACGCGGTGACCGAAATGATTCCGCAAAAAGACACCTCCCAATCAAAAAGGTAGCAAGCTACGCATTATTCTAGCACGCACCGCGGAGGTTTGCAAGGGAATTCGCGGAAAGTTCATAATTCTTGGCCACAGCGTTGACGAAACCGCCCTTTTCCGGTATACTATACGGTGAAATCAACGAAAGCCGAGGGAGTTACCCATGAATTGCATTTCTTATCTTGATGTAAATCCGGAGGTGGCCGAAGCCCTTGCCGCCGGAAAGCCGGTGGTGGCGCTGGAGTCCACCATCATTTCCCACGGGATGCCCTATCCCCAGAATGTGGAGACGGCGCTGAACGTGGAGCGTATTATCCGGGAAAACGGAGCCGTACCGGCCACCGTCGCCATCATCGGCGGCCGCCTGAAGGCGGGGCTGACGGCGGAGGAGATCGCGTATTTCGGCAAAAAGGGGCAGGCCATTGCCAAAGCCTCCCGCCGGGATCTGGCGGCGCTGTGCGCCCGGGGCGAGGACGGCGCCACCACCGTCACCACCACCATGATGATCGCCCATATGGCGGGCATCCGGATTTTTGCCACCGGCGGCATCGGCGGCGTCCACCGGGGGGCGGAGACCACCATGGACATCTCCGCCGATCTGGAGGAGCTGGCACAGACCCCGGTGATGGTGGTCTGCGCAGGCGCCAAGTCCATTCTGGATCTGGGCCTGACGCTGGAGTATCTGGAGACCAAGGGCGTTCCCGTCATCGGCTACGGCACCGAGGAGCTGCCGGCCTTCTACACCCGTTCCTCCGGCTTCCGGGTGGACTACCGGGTGGACACCCCGGCCCAGCTTGCGGCGCTGTTCCGGGCCCAGCAGGCGCTGGGGCTGAAGGGCGGCATTCTGGTGACCAATCCCATTCCCGAGGAATACGCCATGCCCCCGGAGGTCATCAACGCCGCCATCGACCGTGCCATTGCCGAGTGCGGGGAGAAGGGCATCCACGGCAAGCAGACCACGCCCTTCCTGCTGGCCCGGGTGGCGGAGCTCACCGGCGGCGACAGTCTGGCCTCCAATATCCGGCTGGTGTACAACAACGCGAAGCTGGCCGCCCTGACCGCGGTGGA
>JAQXIT010000142.1 GCA_029007925.1 Bacillota bacterium
CTCCTCGCAATGACATTCTAATTCCTCATTCCTAATTTCTCATTTCCAAGAAACCGTAAATACAAAAGGAGACAAAAACCATGGAAAACGTACACGTACTCGATCATCCCCTGATTCAGCACAAGCTGGCCATTCTGCGCAGCAAGGACACCGGCGTCAAGGAATTCCGGGAGCTCATCGGCGAAATCGCCGGCCTGATGTGCTATGAGGCCACCCGGAATCTGCCCACGGAAGAGGTGGAGGTGGAGACTCCCATCGCGACCGCCAGGTGCCGGGTTCTGGCCGGCAAGAAACTGGCCATCGTGCCGGTGCTGCGGGCAGGCCTCGGCATGGTGGACAATATGATCGCCCTGATCCCCTCCGCCAAGGTGGGACACATCGGCCTGTACCGGGATCCCGTCACCCATCTGCCGGTGGAATATTACTGCAAGCTGCCGGAGGATATCGAAAACCGTCAGGTGTTCGTGGTGGATCCCATGCTGGCCACCGGCGGCAGCGCCGTGGCGGCCATTGACTTCCTGAAGCGCCGCGGCTGCAAAAACATCGTGATGATGAACATCATCGGCTGCCCCGAGGGCGTCCGGGCGGTGCGGGAAGCCCACCCCGACGTGGAGCTGTATCTGGCGGCCATGGACGAGCGGCTGAACGAGCACGCCTATATCATCCCCGGCCTTGGCGACGCCGGCGACCGGATCTTCGGCACCAAGTAAGGAGGCATCCCTATGTCACCGGAACTGTTCTGGGAGCTGGTGGGCTACCTGGCGTCGCTGCTGGTGCTGGTCTCCCTGCTGATGAACAGCGTGGTGAAGCTGCGGATCATCAACTCCGTCGGCTCTCTGATCTATGTGGTCTACGCGCTGACTATCGGCTCCTATCCCACGGCGCTGATGAATCTGTGCCTCATCCTCATCAATGTGTATTACCTGATCCGGCTCAGCCGCAGCCGGGCGGTGTTTTCCGTCTGCTCCGCCGACCCCGGGGAGAGCGGCCTGCGCCATTTCCTGAGCTGCTGCCGGGAGGATATCCTCCGGTATTTCCCCGAATATGACTTTACCCCCCGGCCGGAGGATCAGGTCTATCTGGTCTATGCCGGCACGGATCCGGTGGGCGTGCTCATCGGCAGCCGGGCGGGGGACGACCTCCGGGTGGCGCTGGACTACAGCACCACCCGCTACCGGGACTGCTCCGTGGGGAAATTCCTCTACGGCGAGCTGAAAACCGCCGGCATCCGGCGGCTCATCGCCTCCGGCACCACCGAAGCCCACGCGAAATATCTGAAAACCGCCGGTTTCCGCCCGGATAACGGAGAATTCGTCAAGGTATTGTAAGATTTCCCCCTCGGCACCGCCGAGGGGGATTTTTCAAAAATTGTGCTTGACAAGGCTTTCCCTCCGTGGTAGAATACACGGGTAATCAAGAAGGCTGAACATCCGCCTCACCGTCAGCGCACGCGACACGGTTCCTATTCCACCCTCCCTTCGGGGAATTAGTGCGAGTATGCGGATGCTTTGGCATCCGCTTTTTTATTGTTTTTGGAGGTGCTTACCATCGCTAAATTAGATCATCAGCTCAATGAAGAGATCCGGGACAAGGAGATCCGTCTGATCGGTGCCGACGGCGCCCAGCTCGGAATCGTATCCGCCGCCGAGGCCAACGCCATGGCCGAGGAGCAGGGTATGGATCTGGTAAAGATCTCTCCCAATGCCGTCCCCCCCGTCTGCAAGATCATGGACTACTCCAAATTCTGCTTCGATCAGAAGAAGCGGGAGAAGGAAGCCCGGAAAAATCAGAAGGTGGTGGAGATCAAGGAGATCCGCATGAGCCCCAGCATCGACACCAACGATTTTGACACCAAGGTTCGCGCCGCTCAGAAATTTCTGGCCGACGGCAACCGGGTCAAGGTCAGCGTGCGCTTCCGCGGCCGCGAAATGGCCCACACCAATCTGGGCGAGAAGCTGCTGGTGGATTTCGCCGCCAAATGTGCTGAGATCGCCAACATGGAGAAGAACCCCAAGCTGGAAGGACGCTTCATGGCGATGTTCCTGACCCCCAAGAACGCAAAGTAATCAACCGAACAAAAGATACGGAAGGAGAACCACTTATGCCCAAGCTGAAAACCCATAGCGGTGCAAAGAAGAGATTCAACCTGACCAAAACCGGTAAGGTTAAGAGAGCCCACGCTTACAAGAGCCACATCCTCACCAAAAAGACTACCAAGCGTACCCGTCGTCTGCGCAGCACTGCCTATGCCGATGTGACCAACGTCGAGGCAATCAAGAAGATGATTCCGTACAAATAAGGCAGAATAGGAGGATACAGAAATGGCAAGAATTAAAGGCGCGATGATGACGCGCAAGAGAAGAAACGCTACCCTCAAGCTGGCCAAGGGCTACTGGGGTTCCAAGTCCAAGCATTTCAAGATGGCCAAGCAGGCCGTCATGAAGTCCGGCAACTACGCGTTCGCCGGCCGCAAGCAGAAGAAGCGTGCTTACCGCACCATGTGGATCGCCCGGCTCTCCGCCGCCGTCGCTCCCTACGGCCTGAACTACTCCACCTTCATGAACGGTGTGAAGAAGGCCGGCATCGAGCTGAACCGCAAGAGCCTGTCCGAGATGGCCATTCACGACGCCGCCGCGTTCGGCGCCATTGTGGAGAAGGCCAAGGCCGCTCTGAACTAATCAATCGCTGTCAGACCCTGCCGCGCCGCGGCGGGGTCTTTTGCATGAAAGGAAACCGCCCATGGAACTGACCCATGTCGCCGCCCGGGAGGGGCGGCTGTCCGGCCTGCTGCGCGCGGATATGAAGCTGTCCGCCGGACTGATGAACCGGCTGAAGTGGCAGTCCGCCCTGCTGGTCAACGGCGTCCCGGTTCACACCGATTACCTTGTCCGCTCCGGGGATGTGATTACGGTTATCCTGGACGAGCCCCGGCCGGAATACCCGGCCCAGAACGGTGCGCTGAGCATCCTGTATGAGGATGCTCATCTGCTGGCGGTGGACAAACCCGCGGGAATGCTGATCCATCCTTCCCGGAACCGGGCGGAGGGGACGCTGGCCAATTTCGTGGTGGGCTACTACCTCCGCACCGGCCAGAGCTGTGCCTTTCATCCCGTCACCCGGCTGGATCGGGACACCTTCGGTATTGTCCTGCTGGCGAAAAATTCCCATATCCACAGCCGGATGCAGGCGGCACCGCCGAAGAAAACCTACCGCGCGCTGGTGTTCGGCTGCCCGGCGGCGGAATCCGGCACCATGGACGCCCCCATCGCCCGGAAGCCCCTGCCCAGCCTGCTGCGGGAGATCCGCCCCGACGGGAAGCCGTCGGTGACGGAATACCGGGTGCTGGAGCGGTGGGATGCCCACTCCCTGCTGGAACTGCGGCCGGTTACCGGCCGCACCCATCAGCTCCGGCTCCACTGCGCCTTTCTCGGCTGCCCCATTCTGGGGGATCCCCAGTACGGAACCGAAGCGTCCCAGGCATATTCCGGGACGCTGGGGCTGACCCATCAGCTCCTGTGCGCCAGAATGCTGGAATTCGACCATCCCGTCACCGGGGAACACCTGACGCTGGAGAGCCGTCTGGACGCGGCGCTTCCGCGCAGGGAATCTTCCGTTTAATCCCCGCCGCAGGGGCACCTGCGGCTTTCTCCCAGGCTGGGTGTTTACTTTTTTACACTTTCGTGATAGAATGGGGAAAATTGCTACAGGAGTTGATTTCATGGAGTTCGATCAGACCTGGCTGCAGGTGGATCTGGATGCCATATCCGATAATTTCCGGCTGGTGTGCGAAACCGCCGGCACCGACGTCCTCGCGGTGGTCAAGGCCGACGCCTACGGCCTGGGCGCCGTGGCGGTTGCCCACGTCCTGGAGCCTCTGTGCGCCTTCCTCGGCACCGCCAACATCGCGGAGGCTCTGGAGCTGCGCCGCAGCGGCATCCGCAAGCCCATTCTGGTGCTGGGACGGATGCCGGTGTCCGCCTTCCCCGAGGCCGTCCGGGAGGATATCCGGATGCCCATTTTCCTCTGGGAGGATGCCGAGGCCCTGTCCGCCGAGGCGCTGCGTCAGGGCAAGACCGCGGCGTTCCACTTCGCCGTGGACACCGGCATGGGGCGCATCGGCTTTCAGGCCACGGAAGCCTCGGCGGATCTGTGCGCCCGGATCGGAAAGCTGCCGGGGATCTATGCCGAAGGACTTTTCAGCCATTTCGCCTCCGCCGACAGCGCCGATCTCTCCGACGCCCGGGAGCAGGCTCAGCTTTTTGCCCGGTTTGACGAGATGCTGAAGGCCAGGGGCATCCATATTCCCATCCGGCACATGAACAATTCCGCCGGCATTATGAATTTCCCCGCCGACCATGAAATGGTTCGCTCCGGCATCGTCAACTACGGAATGTATCCCAGCGACGAGGTGGATCCCGCCAAGCTCCCCATCCGCCCCGTGGTGGAATGGCTCACCCGGGTGGCTTACGTGAAGGAGCTGCCCGCCGGACGGAAGATCAGCTACGGCGGCGTCTACACCACCCGGCGGGATACGCTGGTGGCCACTCTGCCCGTGGGCTATGCCGACGGCTACCGCCGGAGCCTCACCGGTCAGGGTCATGTGCTGATCCGGGGTCAGCGGGCGCCCATCATCGGCCGGGTCTGCATGGATCAGCTCATGGTGGATGTCACCGACATTCCCGGCGTGGCCATCGGTGACAAGGCCGTTCTGATCGGCCGCAGCGGCGACGAGGAGATCACCGCCGACCTGCTGGCGCGGCTCACCGGCACCATCAACTACGAAATCATCTGCGGCATCTCCCGCCGGACACCCAGAGTGTACTACCGGGGCGGGAAGCCGGTGGGTGAGGTACATTATCTGCTGGGCGCCCGGCAGGAGGAGGTCTGAACGGTATGAGAAACAACAAGGGAATCCGGATTTTCATTGGAGTTCTCGTGGCCCTTCTGGTGATACTGACGGCAGTCGCGCTGCTGCTGCCCAAGGATACCCCCCAGCCCACCGAGCCCTCCGTCACCGACGGCACCTCGGAGCCCACCACGGAGCCTGTCACGGAACCTCCCACGGAGCCTACGGAACCTCCCGTTCAGAAGGTGTCCACCGCCACCATATCCTCCGTGGGCGATATGCTGATGCACAAGCCGGTGTTCAATACCGGCTACAACAGCGCCACCGGCGAATACAATCTGGACAGCATCTTCTCCTACTTCACCGATTATGTCCGTTCTGCGGATCTGGCGGTGGCCAATCTGGAGACCACCCTCGCCGGCACTGCCTATCCCTATAGAGGCTGGCCCCAGTTCAACTGCCCCGACGCCATTGCGGACTCCCTGAAAACCGCCGGCTTCGGCCTGATTCTCACCGCCAACAACCACTCCTACGACACCGGCACCACCGGCCTCATGCGGACGCAGCAGGTGCTGAGCGATCTGGGGCTTCCGTATCTCGGCACCAAAACCGACGCCGAGGTTCCCAACTACATCCTCTCCGAGGTCAACGGCATCCGCATCGGCATGATGTGCTACACCTACGAAACCACCAACAGCTACTCCGACCGGATTTCCCTGAATGATATCCTGCTGACCCCGGAGGACTCCCTGCTCATCAACTCCTTTGACTACGCGGATCTGCCCGCTTTCTATGGGGAAATGGAGGAGAATATCACCGAGCTGGAGACGCAGGGGGCGGAGGCCGTCATGCTCTTTATCCACTGGGGCGACGAATACCATCTCGAAGCCAACAACATCCAGAAGGAAATGGCCCAGAAGCTGTGCGATCTGGGCGTGGACGTCATCGTGGGCGGACATCCCCATGTGGTGGAGCCCGTGGAGCTGCTGACCAGCACCTCCGACGAAGCTCACAAAACTCTCTGCCTGTACTCCATGGGAAACGCCGTGTCCAATCAGCGGCTGGGCAACATCAGCAGCATTGACACCGCCCACACCGAGGACGGCGTCATGTTCAGCGTTACCTTTGCCAAGTATTCCGACGGCACCGTGATTGTGGAGAGCGCCGACGCTCTGCCCATCTGGGTGGATCTGCGCTACGACAGCGACTGGAACCGGCAATACTGCATCCTGCCGCTGGATACGCAGATTGAGGACTGGAAAACCCGGTTCGGCCTCACCGACGAGACGCTGAAAATGGCCAGGGATTCCTACGACCGCACCATGGCCATCGTGGGCGACGGCATGGCTCAGGCGGAAAGCTACTATTCCGCCCGGCAGGCTCAGGTGGAGGCGGATCTGGGCGTCCTTCCCAACTGATACCAAAATAAAAACTCCTGAAGCCGGATGGCTTCAGGAGTTTTTGTGTGTGCTGCGGGGTAAAACCGGAAAAGGCTGCGTCTTACACCAGCGCGGCGGTGATGATGGCCATCTTGTAGACCTCGTCGGCGTTGCAGCCGCGGCTCAGGTCGTTGATGGGCGCGGCCAGACCCTGCAGGATGGGGCCGTAGGCCTCGAAGCCGCCCAGACGCTGGGCGATCTTGTAGCCGATGTTGCCGGCCTCAATGCAGGGGAAGATGAAGGTGTTGGCGTAGCCGGCCACGGGGGAGCCGGGGAACTTGAGCTGGCCGACCTCGGGCGCCACGGCGGCGTCGAACTGCATCTCGCCGTCGATGGCCAGATCGGGTGCCATTTCCTTGGCCACGGCGGTGGCGTCGTGGCTCAGCTTCACGGTGCCGCCCTTGCCGGAGCCGTTGGTGGAGAAGCTCAGCATGGCCACCTTGGGCTCAATGCCGAATACCTTGGCGGTCTTGGCGGTTTCCACGGCCACCTCGGCCAGCTTCCGGGCGGCGGAAACGGTGACATTGCCGTCCTTGTCCACGCTGTCCTCATAGCTCAGGTTGATGGCGCAGTCGCCCATGGCCAGCTTCTCCTCGCCCCGAACCAGAATGAAGCAGGAGGACACCAGGTTGGCGCCCTTCTTAGTCTTGACCAGCTGCAGGGCGGGGCGGACGGTGTCTGCGGTGGAGTAGGTGGCGCCGCCCAGCAGGGAGTCGGCATAGCCCATCTTCACCAGCATGGTGCCGAAGTAGTTGCCCTTGGACAGAGCCTTGCGGCACTCCTCGGCGGTCATCTTGCCCTTGCGCAGCTCCACCATCTTTTCGACCATGGCGTCCATGCCCTCATAGGTCAGAGGGTCGATGATCTCCACACCGTCGATGCGGAAGCCGCCCTTGGCGGCATTGGCCTTGACCTCGTCCACGTTGCCGATGAGGATGGGGGTCAGGAAGCCGCCCTCCACCAGACGGGCCGTGGCCTCCAGGATCCGGGCGTCGTGACCTTCGGTGAACACGATTTTCCGGGGATTGGCCTTCAAAGTTTCAATCATTGCACTGAACATAGGAATCTCCTCCCAATTTCGGGCTTCTGCCCAAATTTTGACAGGATAATTATACAGCATTCCGTCCCAAGGTGCAACCGCTTTTTCAAGATTATTTTCCCGCCGGCGGCGGAATAAAAATAAACAATCCGTAAACATTGGCGCCCCACGGTTGAAATCCCCGAAAAACGCAATATAATAGCAGTATCTATTGCGGCAAAGGTGATTCCATGAGCAAATTCAAACAGTGGGTGAACCACTTTATGGCCGGCCGGTACGGCACGGACAAGCTGAATATGTATCTTCTGGGCGCCGGCGTTGTTTGCTGCCTGATCGCCATGTTTGTACCCGCCGCCGCGGTGAAGCTGCTGCTGACGCTGATTTCTTACATTCTGATGATCTGGGCGATCTTCCGCAGCTTCTCCCGAAACACCTACCGGCGGTATCAGGAGAACCGGAAATTCCGGATGATGCTGGACCGGATCCGGGATCGGAAGCACAAATACTTTACCTGTCCCAAATGCCGCCAGGTGGTGCGGGTTCCCCGGGGCAAGGGGCGCATTTCCATCACCTGCCCCAAGTGCGGGGAAAAATTCGTCAAGAAAAGCTGAAAAAACGTGCCGCGGTCATCAAACCGCGGCACGTTTTTTGGAAATATCCGGGATTTGGGGAGCGCGGATAAGATTGCGCCATGCCTCTTATTTCCCGAAGGCGTCCAGCACCAGCTTGAAGGCGCCGTAGGCACCGGCATCGTTGCCCAGGGAGGCCAGGGCGAAGCGGATGGAGCGGGAGGCGTGGAAGATGTATTTGTCGAAATACTTTTTCGCGCCGTCCAGCAGGGGCTGACCCGCCTTGCTGACGCCGCCGCCCAGCACCACCACCTCGGGATCCGTTACGCAGCAGATATTGGCCAGGAACTGACCCATGTAGTCGTAGACGTTCTCCAGAATCTCCAGAGCCAGAGCGTCGCCGGCCTTGGCGGCATCAAATACGTCCTTGCAGGTCAGGTTCACCTCGGAGCGCAGGACGCTTTCCCGGTCGCTGAGCTGCATATGCCGCTTTGCCACCCGAACCACGCCGGTGGCGGAGCAATACTGCTCCACGCATCCGTATTTGCCGCAGCCGCAGGGCTCCGTCTCGTATTTGTTCAGCACCAGGTGGCCGATTTCGCCGCCGGCGCCGTGGGCGCCGCAGACCGGCTTGCCGCCGATGATGATGCCGCCGCCGACACCGGTGCCCAGTGTGGCCATAATCATGTTTTCGCAGCCGCTGCCGCCGCCCTTCCAGCTTTCGCCCAGCGCCGCCACATTGGCGTCGTTGCCGGCCTTCACCGGCAGTGCCGTGAGGGCGGAGAGCTGCTCGTGAATGTTGAACACGCCCCAGCCCAGATTGACGCACTTATTGACCACGCCGCTGTCGTCTACGGGGCCGGGAACGCCGATGCCGATGCCGATGACCTGATCCCGGGAAATGTTCTTTTCCGCCAGATAGCCGTTGACGGAGGCCGCAATGTCCGGCAGGATCTGCCGTCCGCCGCCCTCGGTGACCGTGGGGATCTCCCACTTGTCCAACAGGCAGCCGTCCTCACTGAACCAGGCCAGCTTGACGGTGGTGCCGCCCAGATCCACGCCAAAACCGTATTTCATAGGTATCTCCTCCATTGGTTAATATGTTCCTTCCTTATTATACAGATCTTTCGGAAAAAAGCCAGCCCCTGCCGAAGATTTTCCGGCAGGAAATTTGACTATTGCCCCGAAATCTGCTATGCTTAGAAAAAAGAAAGGGGGATCCCGGGATGAAAGTGAAAAAATTGGCGCTGCTGGGGCTGCTGACCGCCATCGCGCTGACGATCTTCCTGGTGGAAGCCCAGATTCCGCCCATCGTTCCCATTCCCGGCGTCAAGCTGGGGCTGGCCAATATCGTCACCGTCTTTACCGTGTTCGCCGTAGGCTCCCGGGAGGGAGCGGAGATGCTGGCCTGCCGGATCTTCCTGGGGGCGGTGTTCGCCGGTAATTTCGCCACCATTCTTTATTCCGCCGCCGGAGGGTTGTGCGCCATCCTCGTGACCGTGGGGCTGAAGCGGATCCTGAACCGGCGGCAGTTCTGGGCGGCGGGGGCGCTGGGCGCCGTGGCCCACTCCATCGGGCAGATGGCTGCCGCCATCGCCGTGGCCGGAACGCCCTCGCTGGTGGTTTATCTGCCGGTGATGATCGCCGTCAGCATCGTCACCGGACTGCTTACCGGCCTGTGCGCCCAAATCCTGCTGAATCGAGGCGATAAGCTGTGGAAGACTATTTTCGAATGAATCTGTCCCGGCGGGAGATTGACGCCATCTCCAACGTGGGGCTTGCCCATCTGGGCGACGGCGTCTATGAACTGATGTGCCGCAGTTATCTCTGCGCCGGCGGCGACCGAACCATCAAGACCCTCCATCGGGATTCCGTGGCGCTGGTCACCGCTTCCACCCAGGCGCGGCTGGCGGAGAAGCTGCTGCCCCATCTGTCGCCGGAGGAGCAGGCCTACTATCGCCGGGGCAAAAACGCCCACACCCACGCCGCCCCCAAGTCCGCCACGCCCCGGGAGTACGCCATGGCCACGGGGCTGGAGACCCTGTTCGGAGCGCTGTATCTGGCCGGAAAGACCGACCGGCTCAATGAGCTGTTTTCCATCATGATGAAAGAAGCGGACGTGAAACCCGCTGCGGAGGCCGAGAATGGCATTTGACGCGTTTTATCTGACCTGCGTTCTGGAGGAAATCCGGAAGCTGCAGGAGCCGAGGGTGGAGAAAATCCACCAGCCGGGACGGGATACGGTGATCCTGTCCCTGAAACACCGGGAGGGCCGGGCAAAACTGCTGCTGGCAGCCAATCCCGCGGCGCCCCGGCTGTACCTCACCGAATCCTCGCCGGAAAATCCGGCGGAGCCGCCCATGTTCTGTATGCTGCTGCGCAAGCACCTGTCCGGCGCCCGGCTGACGGAGATCCGGCAGCTTCCCATGGAGCGCTGCGCCGAGTTTACCTTCGACTGCATCGACGAAATGGGCGATCCGGTGCGCAAGCGCCTGGTGGCGGAGCTGATGGGCAGAACCTGCAACCTGTACCTGCTGAACCCGGAGGGGCGGATCATCGACTGCCTCCGACGGGTAGGGCTGGACGAGTCCGCCAGGCGGCAGGCCCTGCCGGGGCTTTACTATCAGATGCCGGAGCCGGTGAGCAAACGGGATCCGCTGGCGCTGTCTCAGGAAGATTATGTTAACCTACTGAAAGAACCCGGAGCGGATCTGCTCAGCGACCGGCTGATGGACACCCTGGGCGGCCTTTCGCCGCTGGTGTGCCGGGAAGCGGCGCTGTATGCCGCCGGCGGCACCGATGCCCGATTGACGGGGCAGGATCCCGAAGCGGTGGGGGAGCGGCTGGCGCTGTTCTTCCGGGAGCAGCTTCTGCATCCGGCGCCCCGGTTTGTCCGGGGTTCCGACGGCGCACCCAGGCAGTTTGCCTTCTGCACCCTCCGGCAGTACGGCCGGGCGGAGACGGCCGGGAGCTTTTCCGGGCTGCTGGATCTGTTTTACACGGTGCGGGACTGCCGGGACGCCATCCGGCAGAAGGGGCAGAATCTGCGGAAAACCGTTCAGAACCTCTGCGCCCGTCTGACCCGCAAGCTGGCGGCGCAGGAGAAGGAACTGGAGGAAACCTACGGCCGGGAGCGCCTGCGGCAGTTGGGGGACATCGTCACCGCCAACCTCAGCCGCATCCGGAAGGGGCAGACTCTGCTGGAAGCGGAGGATTTCTACGATGAGGAAATGAAAATTGTGGAGATCCCGCTCTCACCCATTCTGTCGCCCCAGCAGAACGCCGCCAAATTCTACAAGGATTACAGCCGCATGAAAAACGCCGAGAAGGAGCTGACCAGACAGCTCGCCCTGGGCGGGACGGAGCTGGGGTACCTGAAAAGCGTGCTGGAGGAGCTGAACCGGGCTTCCTCCGAGGCGGAGCTGGAGGAGATCCGGCAGGAGCTGCAGCAGGGGGGCTACCTCCGGGCGGAAACCGGCAGGAAAAAAATGAAGCAGAACAAGCTGCCGCCCCAGCGCTACGAATCCACCGACGGCTTTCCCATTTTCGTGGGGCGCAACAACCGGCAGAACGACGAGCTGACCTTCCGCTCCGCCCGGAAGGACGATCTGTGGCTCCACGCCCAGAAGGTTCACGGCGCCCACGTCATCATCTCCTGTGCCGGGCAGCCGGTGCCCGACGACACCGTGACCCAGGCGGCGCAGCTGGCGGCCTACTACGCCGAGACCGGCGGCGGGCAGAACATCCCGGTGGACGTGACCCCTGTCCGGCAGGTGAAAAAGCCGGCAGGCGGGAAGCCGGGGATGGTCATCTACCATACCTACCGCACCGTGGTGGTCAATCCCTACCCGGACATCCGGGTGGACGCGCTGAACGCGGAGAAAAAGGACGGATAAAAAGCCGGGCGCCACCGCGCCCGGCTTTCGCTGTGTTCCGGTAAATTTGGAATGTGATTGTGCCGAAAGTCTGCCATTCCGAGGAACGCTCAGGGCCGGGCGACGGTACCGGCGAAGAGGGGGAGGTTATAGCCGTTGGTGATGACGAACAGGAAAGGCCGGTCCAGAACAAAATCAATGATCTCCTCCGGAGGCGGGGCGGCGCCGGCACCCGGAAGCTCGATATAGGACGCGGCCGTGACACCCTTTTCGTCGATGGCCACCCGGGTGGCCTGATTCATGGCGGTGAGCCATACGGGATCATCGCCATCCACGGAAGAAGAGAAATCCGCATTTTAGCATTCTTTTCCGTATAATTTCAACCCTTTTTGCCGATACTTCCGGTGAAGGAGGGATCGCGATGAAGATTCGTGACATTATGACCGATTCTGTGGTGAAAATCCACCCGGAGGAGACGGTGGCGGTGGCCGCCAGAACGCTGGCGCACTATAATATTGGCATCCTGCCGGTCTGCGGCGGCGACGGACGGGTCTGCGGTCTGGTGACCGATCGGGATCTGGTGACCCGGTGCATGGCCGCGGGACGCTCGCCGGAAAATACCCGGGTGCGGGAGGTTATGACCGGACAGGTGGTATCCGCTCAGCCGGATATGGACACCGGCGCGGCTGCCCATCTGATGGGACGGCAGCAAATCCGGCGGCTGCCGGTGGTGGAAAACGGACGGCTCTGCGGCATGGTGAGCCTGGGAGATCTGGCCAACCGGGACGAATGCAACCCCGACGCGGCGGACGCGCTGGGGGATATCTGCGCCAATATTTCCGACCGGAGCTGAGGAAAAAATTTCCGCCAAAAACCCAAAAAAGTGCTTGACAAAAGATTTTCGCGGTGATAGAATATGCAAGCTGTCCGATGAACGGCACCGCCGGGAGGACGGCCGGCAGAAAAAATCTTCAGGAAACCCCAAAAAGGGCTTGACAAGTGAAGATGCTTCTGCTAAAATATTAAAGTTCGCTGCGGCGAGCGGCTGTACCTTGTAAATTGAATAATGTGAGACAAGATGAACACCTTGGACAATAAAATGGATTGTTTAAGCGTTTTGAACGAAAAACAGCCAACGAAATTCTTGAGTAATATTGCTAGAAGCAAATTATTCAAAAAATGATTTTAGAGCCGAAAGGCTTTAAGATACGATTTTTTGAGAGTTTGATCCTGGCTCA
>JAQXIT010000143.1 GCA_029007925.1 Bacillota bacterium
CTGCCGTCGGAGGCGGCGTTTTACCCCGGTATGCGGGTGCGGGACGTGCTGAAGCTGTCCGCCGACCTGCGGAAAACGGACTGCGGCGCCCGGGCGAAGGAGCTTTGCCGGCGGCTGCAGCTGGATCCTTCCCGCAGGGTGGAGGAACTGTCTCTGGGCAACCGGAAAAAGGTAGCCATCGTCTGCGCCCTGCAGAGCGATCCCCGGATGCTGATCCTGGACGAGCCTACCAGCGGCCTGGATCCGCTGATGCAGCGGGAATTCTTTGAAATCCTCCGGGAGCGCAGCCGGCAGGGTGTGACCGTGTTCCTGTCGTCCCATGTGCTGTCCGAGGTGCAGCGGAGCTGCTCCCGGGCCGCCATCATCCGGGAGGGACGCATTATCGCCTGCGATACCGTGGAGGCGCTGGCGCAAACCGGTGCCAGACGGGTCACCGTCCACGGCAGCTTCCCCATGGAGGGCCTGACCGGTGTCCGGGGAATGCAGACCGTGGACGGCGGCATCAGCTTCCTGTACAGCGGGGACATGAACGAGCTGGTGGGGCGGATGGCCCAGGGTAAGATCGCCGGGCTGACGGTTACGGAGCCGGATCTGGAGGAGATCTTCCTTCATTATTATGAGAAAGGCGGTGAGGCGCAATGACGCTGCTGAAGCATGAACTGCGGCAGGGAAGGGTATCCCTTGCCGTCTGGACAGGCGCCGTGGGCTTCCTGCTGGCAGTGTGCGTGTTCCTGTTCCCGGAGATGAAGGGGCAGATGGAGGGCGTCAGTGATATCTTCGCCTCCATGGGCAGCTTCACCGATGCCTTCGGCATGGATCGGCTGCATTTCGGGACGCTCATCGGCTTCTACGCCATCGAGTGCGGCAATGTTCTGGGCCTCGGCGGTGCCTTCTACGCGGCACTCACCGCCGTTTCCGTGCTGGCCAAGGAGGAGAAGGATCGGACGGCGGAATTCCTGCTGACCCATCCGGTATCCCGCGCCCGGGTGCTGGCGGAAAAGCTGCTGGCGGTGCTGCTTCAGATCACGCTGCTGAACGCCGTGATTCTGGGACTGTCGCTGGTTTCGATGATTGCCATTGGCGAAACGATCCCCTGGAAGGAGATTCTGCTGATGCACCTTGCCTATTTCCTGATGCAGCTTGAGCTGGCAGGAATCTGTTTCGGCATCTCCGCCGTTCTGCGCCGGGGAGGCATCGGCGTCGGGCTGGGGCTTGGTGCCGTGATGTACTTCCTGAACATCATCGCCAACATTGCCGAAAGCGCGGAATTTCTGAAATACATCACGCCCTTCGGCTACTGCGAAGGCGCGGACATCGTCTCCGACGGCAGACTCAACGGGACGATGATCCTGCCGGGGATGCTGTACGCCGCCGCCGGGATTGCTGCCGCCTACGGAATCTATACCCGGAAGGATATCCGCTGAAACCTTCCGCAGCGCCGGGAGACCATCGGTTTCCCGGCGCAAATTCTGTTTTTTTGAAAAACCTATTGACTTTCCACCGGATGGAAGGTTTATACTTTGGACAGGAACAAACCTGCCGCCTCGAAAACTGACACATCTTCCTGCAAATTGCATCTGTACAGGCAGGCGGATTTGCGGTATCATAAATTTGTTCCGGATAGAACGCGTCCATTTCTGAATGGGAGGAAACCACTATGTTAAAGATCGAGCATCTGACCAAAACCTATGGCAGCCGGAAGGCGGTGGACGATCTGTCCCTGCACATCCGGCCCGGTGAGATCTACGGCTTCATCGGCCACAACGGAGCCGGAAAAACCACGACCCTCAAATCCTGCTGCGGCATCCTGCGCTTCGACGCGGGCGAAATCTTCATCGACGGCACCTCGCTGAAAGCGGATCCGCTGGGCTGTAAGGCAAAGATCGCCTACATACCCGACAATCCCGACCTGTACGAGTTTATGACCGGCATTCAGTTTCTGAATTTCACGGCGGATGTTTTCGGCGTGGGTGAGACGGAGCGCCGGGAGCGGATCCGCCGCTATGGCGACATGTTTGAAATGACCGAGTCCCTCGCGCAGTCCGTCGGAGAATACTCCCATGGCATGAAGCAGAAGCTGGCCATTATCTCGGCGCTGATCCATCAGCCTAAGCTGATCGTTATGGATGAGCCCTTCGTGGGGCTGGATCCCAAGGCGTCCCATCTGCTGAAGCAGACCATGCGGGAGATGTGCGGCAGCGGCACCGCCATTTTCTTCTCCACCCATGTGCTGGAGGTGGCGGAAAAGCTCTGCGACAAGATCGCCATCATCCGGGGCGGCAAGCTCATCCGCTCCGGCACCATGGAGGAAGTCAAGGGCGACGACTCTCTGGAGGAGGTCTTCCTGGAACTGGAGGACGACCATGATTAAGACTTTGTTCAAAAAGCAGATGATGGAGACCTTTTCGTGGCTCTATCGGAACCGGAAAACCGGCAAAAACCGCACCGTTGGCGGCGCCGTAGCTTTCGGACTGCTCTATCTTGGGATTTTTGCCATACTGGGCTTCGTTTTCTACGGTATGGCGGAAATGCTCTGCCAGCCGCTGGCGGATGTGGGGCTGGGGTGGCTGTTCTTTGCCATCATGGGACTCATTGCCGTGGCCATGGGCGTGTTCGGCAGTGTGTTCAATACCTATGCGTCCCTCTATCTGGCCAAGGATAACGACCTGCTGCTGTCCATGCCGATCCCGCCGTCGAAAATTCTGGCGGCGCGGCTCAGCGGCGTGTACGCCATAGGCCTGATGTACGAGCTGATTATCATGATTCCCACGGTGATCGTGTGGTTTCTGCGGTACCCGGCGGAAGGCTGGACGGTGCTGTTCACTCTGCTGATCCCGCTGGCGCTGTCCTTGGTGGTGCTGACACTGTCCTGCGTGCTGGGCTGGCTGGTGGCGGCAATCAGCACCCGGCTGCGGAATAAAAGCGCCGTGACCGTGGTGCTGTCGCTGGCGTTTCTGGCCGGATACTACTATGTATACGGCAATGCCTATTCCATGCTGGAGAAGATCCTGTCGGATCCTTTGGGCGCCGGGGAAACGGCAAAACGGGTCCTTTACCCGCTGTATCAGATGGGCCTGGCAGCGGAGGGGAAGCCGTTGTCCATGCTGATCTTCACGGCCATCACGGCGGCGCTGTTCCTCCTGGTATATCTGGTGCTGCAGCGCAGCTTCATCGGCATTGCCACCGCCAACCGGGGCACCTCCAAGCCCAAATACCGGGAAAAGGCCACCAAGGCCGGCTCGCCGGATTCCGCGCTGCTTCGCAAGGAGCTGCGGCGTTTCACCGGAAGCCCCACCTATATGCTCAACTGCGGCCTCGGAATCGTGATGATGCTCATTGCTGCCGTGGTGCTGCTGATCTACCGGGATACCGTGTCGGAGATCCTGGCGCTGATACCCGGCGGCTTCGGAGAGGTACTGTATCTGATGGCCGTCGGTGCCGTCTGTATGATGGTGTCCATGAACGATATATCGGCTCCCTCCGTGTCTCTGGAGGGCAAGAATATCTGGCTGGTTCAGGTGTACCCCGTTTCCGGCTGGCAGGCGCTGAAGGCAAAGCTGAAGCTGCATCTGGTGCTGACGCTGATCCCGGGGCTGCTGCTGACGGCGGCGGTGGAGTACGTCATCCGGCCGACCCTCTGGTTCGTCCTGCTGATCCCGGCAGTCACCGTGCTGTACATCCTGCTGACGGCGCTGATCGGGCTGCTGGTCAATCTGAAGATTCCGAACCTCAACTGGACCAGCGAGATTGTTCCCATCAAGCAGGGCATTGGTGTTATAGCCGTGCTGCTGGGCGGCTGGGCACTGGTGGCGGCCATGGGCGGCCTGTATTACGCGCTCAGATCCATTCTCAGCCCGCTGGCGTATCTGGGCGCCGTGGCGGCGCTTCTCCTGCTGGCGGATGCTCTGCTGCTGCGCTGGCTGAAAACCCGGGGAACCGAGATCTTTGAAACCCTCTAAAGGAGAAATATATGAAAATACTGGTTCTGAACGGCAGTCCCAAGGGGGACAAAAGCGACACCATGCACATGACCCGGGCGTTTCTCGCGGGAATGGATCAGGTGTCTGAAAATGAAGTGCGGATTATCCATGCTTCCCGGAAGCACATCGAATACTGCACCGGCTGCCTGAGCTGTATGCGCAACGGCGGAACCTGTGTCCACCATGACGATATGCCGGAGATTCTGGAAGAAATTCTGGATTCGGATGTGCTTTTACTGAGCTTCCCGCTGTACTGCTACGGGATGCCCGCGCCGCTGAAGGCGCTGATCGACCGCACGCTGCCCCTGAGCTCCATCGCCATGCGGAAGGTGGGCGACCACTATGAGCATATCGGCCAGCGGGACTTTTCCAAGCTGCGGTATGTGATGATCAGCGGCTGCGGCTTCCCCAACGGACGGAATAATTTCGAGCCGGCGGTCATCCAGTTCCGGCGGATGTTCCGGGGGGATTCCACGGTGATTACCGTGCCGGAAGCGCCCATGTTCAACGTCCCGGAGGCGAAACGTGTAACGGAGCCGTTCTTGGCAAAGGTGCGGCAGGCCGGCCGGGAGTATGCGGAAAGCGGTGCCGTTTCCGAAGGCACCATGGCTGCTCTGGCGGAGCCCATGATCCCCGAGGAAACCTACGCGCAGATCGTCAACGCGGGTGCGCCGTAAGCGGAAAGGATCCCAAACGTGAAAGAGAGAATCGGAATACTGCCCAACCTCATCACGTCTGTGCGGATTGTGGGGACGCTGGCGCTGCTGCCCATCCGACCCCTTTCCGCCGGATTCTACTGGGTGTACACCCTGACGGGACTGACGGACGCGCTGGACGGTCTGGTGGCAAGAGCGACCCGTACCGCCAGCGCCTTGGGAGCGAAGCTGGACAGCGCGGCGGATCTGCTGTTTTACGCGGTGATGCTGATCCGGATTCTGCCGGAGCTGTGGCGGGTGCTGCCGGGCGCCATCTGGTTTGCGGTCGGCTTTGTGCTGGCGCTGCGGCTGACAGCCTATGCCGTGGCCGCCGTGAAATACCGGAAGTTCGCGTCGCTCCATACCTATGGAAACAAGCTCACCGGGCTGATGGTTTTTGCCGTTCCTTATTTTCTGCTCACTGCATGGGCGGTACCCCTGTGCTGGGCAGTGTGCTGCGTCGGTATTCTGTCCTCCGGCGAGGAACTGGCCATCCACCTGCGGTCAAAGGAATACCGCGGCGGCGTGAAAACCATCTTTACCAAATAGGCATTGCCTGAAGCATGGGCCGCTGCGTAATTTCCGCGGCGGCCTTGCTTTTTCTCCGGGACTGCCGCGGTCGTGCTCTCCGTTCATGGGATCCGCCAATTTTTTGCCCAATGTACACAAAAATCATCCCGGAATCCCCGGGAGCGGAGCCCAATATTTTTGTTGCCTTTTCCGGTGACGGGTGATATAATGAATGTATACCGATCGGAGCGCATCCGGTCGGACTGCATGAGAAAGGAGCGGGTATGGACAGCCATACCAGAAAGTGCTTATGTTCTGTACGAAATGCGGAAAAGAAATTCAGGAGGGCGCCGCCTTCTGCACCAACTGCGGCGCGGCCGTCATGGGCGCGGCGGCGAAGCCTGAGCCGGCTCCTCAGACTCCGCCTGTCAAAGCGCCGCAAGAGGAATTCATTCTGGGCAGTGCCGCCGAGGTTCCCGCCAAGAAGAAATTCAGTCCCAAGATTCTGATCCCCATTGGAATCGTCGCCGTTGTTATCGCGGCGGTGCTGGCGGTGGTCCTGAATTGGGGCTCCATCAGCCAGCTTTTCGGAGGCAGCATGAAGCCCGGTGACCCCACCGGAGAAGCCACCGACCCCAGCGAGAGCACCACGGAAACGGTGGACAACAGCCAGATGAGCGACGCGGAGTATATGCGCTATGTTGAAAGCCAGTCCGCCGGCAATCTGATGAACGCAATCGGCGGCGCCTACGGTACGCTGCTGCAGCCTCATTCGGTGGGAAGCGTGGAGGCGGAGCTGCACATCGGCAGCGATCTGCTGTCGATGCTGGAGGAGAGTTATCGCAACTCGACCGGCGAGGATTTGGATTTCTCGTTCCTGAGTTACATTACGCTGAGCGGCGACTTCCGTCAACAGGGTTCCCTTGCGCAAAGTGATCTGGGGCTGCTGCTGGGCAATACCCGGATTCTCACCCTGAATGTCATCATGGATACCGCCGGACAGACCCTGTATCTGGCCTGCCCGGAGCTGAATGACGATTTCCTCATGGCGCCGATCGATACGCCGGAAGGCATGGCCGGCCTGTCCGATATGAGCGCGCTTCTGGAGGCTCTCCCGGATGAGAACACCCTCCGCTCCCTGCTGGGTAGGTACATCGACATCGTCTTTGCCAATCTGGACCAGGTAACCAGATCCACCGAAACCCTGGAGCTGGACGGCCTGAAGCAGGACTGCACGGTGCTCACCGTCCGCATCGGCCAGGAGGATGCCTGGAAGGCGGCGAAGGCCGTGCTGAACGAGGCAAAGGAGGATCCGGAGCTGAAGGATCTGATCGAA
>JAQXIT010000144.1 GCA_029007925.1 Bacillota bacterium
ATCTGTTCTGCTTTTTGGTCAAGCGATTTGTGCTGCAAACCGGCGGGGAGGCCTTTTTCAGCCTGTTCACCGATACCACACCGGCTGCCGCGGCCAATTATCTGATTATGGCCATTCCGGCCGCGCTGATCCTCGCCGCGGCGCAGAGCCTGCTTCGCGGGCGTGTGAGCATCGCCGTGGAGGCGCGGGATGAAAAAGAATAAATCTTCCGCCGTCCTCAGGTGGGTCTTGGGGGTTCCGGCCGGGATCCTGCTTCTGATTGCCGCCGTGTGCTGCTTCGCCGCGACCTGGTATGTGCAGACATACGGAAAACTGGGATTCGACGCGGTGCTGTACACCCTGTTTTCCAATCTCAGCGGGGTGCAGTCCGGCCTGATCCGGGATTTCGTGCTGAAAGCACTGCTGCCGGCGGTGCTGTGTACCGTTCTCCTGGCTGCGGTTCTCTTTTTCCGCTCCGACAGGCAACTTGTACTGCATCTGCTGGGCCGATTCCGGCTCCGGCTGTATCCCTTCTCCTGGCCGGTGGCCTGCCTTCTGTGCGTGGCGCTGTCCGGGGGACTGCTCCTGAAAGCGGCGGACAGCGTGGAGCTGGGCGATTATCTTTACAGCCTGAACCATCAGACCACCATCTTTGAGGATCGCTATCAGGATCCGGCGCAGGTGGAGATCACTTTCCCGGAGGAGAAGCGCAACCTGATTTACATCTATCTGGAATCCATGGAAACCAGCTATTTCTCCCGGGAGCAGGGCGGGGCGCTGCCCAGCAATCTGATCCCGGAGCTGTACCTTCTGGCGCAGGAGAATGTGAACTTCTCCCACAACGATACCGTGGGCGGCACCGCCGACATCACCGGCACCAACTGGACCATTGCGGCGATGGTATCCCACACCGCCGGGATTCCCCTGAAAACCCCCGCCGGCATCGGGGGCAATGATTTTGGCGGAAGCGGCGGATTCCTTTCCGGCGTTACCAGTCTGACGGATATTCTCCGGGAGAACGGCTACTATCAGGCGCTGATGCTGGGTTCCGAAGCATCCTTCGGCGGCAGAAAACAATACTTCACGGAGCATGGAATCGACCGGATCCACGACTATTGCACCGCGGTGGAGGACAAAATCATCCCGGAGGATTATTATGTCTGGTGGGGGATGGAGGATCGGTACCTGTACGAATACGCCCGGCAGGAGCTGACGGAAATCGCCCGGCAGGGGCAGCCCTTCGCCTTCACCATGCTCACCGTGGACACCCACCATATCGGCGGATATCCCTGTGAGCTGTGCCGGGATACCTATGATGAGCAGTATGAGAATGTGCTCGCCTGCGCCAGCCGCCAGCTATCCGCGTTCGTGGAGTGGCTGCGGCAGCAGAGCTTTTACGAGAACACCACCGTTGTCATCGTGGGAGATCACCCCTCCATGGACGGCGGCTACTTTGCCCGGAACGTGGATGCAGGCTACGTCCGACACAGCTACAACTGCATTCTCAACTCCGCCGTGACCCAGGGGAATTTCCGGAATCGGGGCTTCTGCTCCATGGATCTGTTTCCAACCACCCTGGCTGCCATGGGCTGTACGATCCCCGGTGACCGGCTGGGACTTGGCACCAATTTGTTCGCCGACACGCCCACGCTGATGGAAGAGCTGGGGGAGGAAACGCTGGAGAAGGAAATGACCAAATACTCCCGGTATTACTTTGACCACTTCTATTTTTCCGAAACGCCCTGAATTTACAGAAAATTCACGGGGATTTCGGGAATCCTTCGTTGCGGACCACGGAAAATTATGATATGATGTATCCAATGATGTTCACAGCCCCAAAGGAGGCAGAGCCATGGAGAATACTCCCGACAATTCCCGAAACAAAAACGACAAACCCGGCACCGGCGGCGATATCAGAAAGCCCAGAAATATCTGGATCACCCTGATTGTCACGGTGGCGCTGGTACTGCTGATTAGTTGGATCTATAACGCGGTGGTGGACAGCCAGTACAACGAGACCACCTATTCCGATTTCCTGAACGCCATGGACAGCGGCAAGCTGGCGGAAGTGGAGCTTCGTTATGACCGGGTCTACTATCTGACCAAAGAGGAGGCGGCAAAACCCGCCGACCAGCAGCGAGCCAGCTTTACCGGCCTTCCCAGCGGCAACGTGATGGCGCTGGCAGAGGAACTCAACGATATGGGCGTCAAGGTGACCCAGAAGATCGTGGAGGACAATTCTGCCATCATCATGATCCTGTACTATGTGGTCATGTTCGCCGTGATCTTCGCCATTATGCGGATGGTCACCAAGCGCATGAGCGGTGAGGGCATGATGGGCGGCCTCGGCAAGAGCAACGCCAAGGTGTATATGGAAAAGCGGACCGGCGTTACCTTCCGGGACGTAGCCGGTCAGGACGAGGCCAAGGAATCCCTTCAGGAGATCATTGACTTCCTCCACAACCCCCAAAAGTATACCGAGATCGGCGCCAAGCTGCCCAAGGGCGCCCTGCTGGTGGGTTCTCCCGGCACCGGCAAGACGTTGCTTGCCAAGGCCGTGGCCGGCGAGGCGGACGTTCCCTTCTTCTCCATGTCCGGCTCGGACTTTGAGGAGATGTTTGTGGGACTGGGTGCCAGCCGTGTCAGGGATCTGTTCCAGCAGGCTTCCAAGGTGGCACCCTGCATCATTTTCATTGACGAGATCGATGCCGTGGGACGTACCCGGGATGCCCGTTTCAACAGCAACGATCAGACCCTGAACCAGCTTCTCGGTGAGATTGACGGCTTCGATTCCTCCAAGGGCATCGTGGTTCTGGCCGCAACCAACCGTCCCGAGATTCTGGACAAGGCGCTGCTGCGTCCCGGCCGCTTCGACCGGCGCATTATTGTGGACAAGCCCAATCTGCAGGGCCGTCTGGACACCCTGAAGGTGCATACCCGCAAGATCAAGCTGGCGGAGGATGTGGATCTGAAGAAAATCGCCCAGGCCACTGCCGGAACCGTTGGCGCGGATCTGGCCAATCTGGTCAACGAGGCCGCGCTCCGGGCGGTTCGTCAGGGACGCAAGACCGTCAATCAGGAGGATCTGCTGGTTTCCTTCGAGACGGTGATCGCCGGTACGGAGAAGAAGCACACCGTCCTCAGCGACACCGAGAAGCGGCTGACCGCCTATCACGAGGTGGGTCACGCGCTGGTGTCCGCCCTGGAGAAGGATGCCAAGCCCGTTACAAAGATCACCATTGTGCCCCATACCGAGGGCTCTCTCGGCTACACCCTGTATCTGCCCGAAGATGAGAAGCATCTGGCAACCGTGGATGAATTGCATGCGGAGCTGCGCTCCCTGCTGGGCGGCCGGGCGGCGGAGGAGATCGTCTTTTCCACCAAGACCAACGGTGCCTCCCAGGATATCCAGCAGGCCACCGGGCTGGCTCGGAACATGGTGGCGCTGTACGGTATGAGCGACGAGCTGGGGCTCATGGCAGCGGCTTCCGTCCGGGATCCCTATCTGGACGGCAGCGCCCGTATGGACTGCTCCGACGAAACTGCCGCCAAGGTGGATGCCGCCGTGATGCGGCTGCTGAATCAAGCCTATGACGACGCCAGACGGATTCTCTCGGAGCACCGGCCGCTGCTGGATGAGGTTTCCGAATACCTGCTGGGCAAGGAGACCATCACCGGCGACGAGCTGATGGCCTTCGTCAACGCCGGACAGACCCCGGCGGAACCCGCAGAATAAACACAAACCGGAAGGCTGCATTGGCCTTCCGGTTTTTATCGCGGCGCGTTCTGCGGATCAGGGGGAGACTTTCAGATTCTGCAGCATGGCGATCATTCTGTCAAGCTGCTCGTCGCGGTTCCCGCTTTTTTGCAGGGAGATTGTGCTGACATTCCAGTCCGGGTACAGGACGGCGTACCGATCCGGCACTGCTTCCGGAAGCTCCCCGATTTCCTCCTTGCCTGCTTCCGCGATTTCTTCCACAAGGTCGTTCATTTGAGAATACCTCCTTCTACCTCGAATTATGCCATTGATATGATAACACTATGTTTGTATATTTTCAAGTACGCAAACGGTATAATGTTATCATTATTATATCGGGGTGTTAGTATGGCAACAAATAAAGTGCAGACCGGCATTCGCTTTGAACCGGAGCTTTTATATAAAATCACATATGTTGCCAAAGACAACAAACGGTCTCTTAATGCGCAGTTGGAATACCTTGCGCAGATCTGTGTCAAAGAGTATGAAGCCGCCAACGGTAGCATTCCAGTGGATGATGATGCCATA
The DNA here is from genome assembly GCA_029007925.1 of Bacillota bacterium. Classification (GTDB taxonomy): domain Bacteria; phylum Bacillota; class Clostridia; order Oscillospirales; family Oscillospiraceae; genus Faecousia. The sequence continues at coordinate 4,265 of JAQXIT010000144.1, forward strand.
TATAAGAAATAATAACGTTTCCATGTCATTGCGGAGAGGCATGAAAGGCCGACGCGGCAATCTCATTTGAAGTCGTTTCCAATGAGATTCCCACGGTCGCTGACGCTCCCTCGGAATGACGGATTTTTTCGGCACGGCCCCCAAGCCTTCTTCTCAGGGAGAAGCCTTGAGGCGCGATTTACCGAGATTCCGGTGGCCGGGGGATGCCGCAGGACGATTTGGGCAATTCCTACAAAATACAATCCGACTATATGAGAATCACCGGGAGAAGCTCGGTGATTTTTTCGTAAAAATCCCGGCAATTCGGGAAAAATAGATTGACAAAGCGGCGGTTTTCGATTATATGTATATCTGTCGTATTTCGACGAAAGAATAGAAAAGAAACGGGGGAGGATAATGTCCAAGGAACTCATCAGGCTCCGGGATCTAACCATGGAGTTCGACGGGGAGCGTATACTCGACGGCATCAATCTCTACATCAACGATCACGAATTTTTAACCCTACTGGGCCCATCCGGCTGCGGTAAAACCACCACGCTTCGGATCATTGGCGGGTTTTTGAACCCCACCTCCGGAACGGTCACCTTCGACGGGGAATGCATCAACGACGTTCCGCCCTACAAGCGGCAGATCAACACGGTGTTTCAGCGATACGCGCTGTTCCCGCATCTGAACGTCTTTGACAACATTGCCTTTGGTCTGCGGGTGGCAAAGCTTCCGAAAAACGAGATCACGGAGCGGGTCAACCGTATGCTGGACATCGTCAGCCTGAAGGGCTACGGTCACCGAAGCGTCAGCTCCCTGTCCGGCGGACAGCAGCAGCGGGTGGCCATCGCCCGGGCGCTGGTCAATGAGCCGAAGGTTCTCCTTCTGGACGAACCGCTGGGTGCGCTGGATCTGCGATTGCGCAAGGATATGCAGATCGAGCTGAAACGGATCCAGCAGACCACGGGGATTACCTTCATCTATGTGACCCACGATCAGGAAGAGGCGCTGTCCATGTCCGATACCATCGTGGTCATGGACAAGGGCAGAATCCAGCAGATCGGCAGGCCCGAGGATATTTATAATGAGCCGAAAAACGCCTTCGTGGCGGATTTCATCGGCGAAAGCAACATTCTGGACGGCGTGATGCTGTCCGATTATAAGGTTCGGTTCTTTGGCCGCACCTTCCAGTGCGTCGACAAGGGCTTCGGGCCCAACGAGGCGGTGGATGTGGTTATCCGCCCCGAGGATGTGGACATCGTGGCACCGGAGGAAGGCCATCTGGTGGGTACCGTTACCGCCATCACCTTCAAAGGACTGAATTACGACATCATTGTGGAGTTCTGCGGCTTCAAGTGGCTGATCCAGACCACGGATTACCACGGCGTAGGCACCACCATCGGCATTCGTTTGAACCCGGAAGATATTCATATCATGAAAAAGAGCGAGTACTCCGGCATGTTTGGCGACTACAGCTCCTACTCGGCAGAGTACGACGAGCTGACGGAGGATGCCGAAGATGAAGAAGAATAAATCCCTCCTGCTCAGCGCGCCTTACATCCTCTGGATGGTGGCGTTCACGCTGATCCCTCTGTGCGTGGTGGGCTACTATGCCCTCACCGATCCGGATACCCACAGCTTTACCCTGGATAACCTGCGCGATCTCAGCACCTATCTTCCGGTGCTGGGCAAATCCGTGGGCTATGCCCTGATTTCGGCGCTGGTCTGCCTGCTGCTGGGCTACCCCGTGGCTTACTATATCGCGCACCGGAAGCCCGTGACCCAGAAGTTCCTGTATATGCTGGTGATGCTGCCCATGTGCATGAGCTTCCTGCTCCGGACACTGGTCTGGGTGGGCCTGCTGCAGGACACCGGTATCATCAATACCCTGCTGGGAAAACTGGGCATCGGCCCCATCCGGATGATCCGAACCTCCGGAGCGGTGGTTCTGGGCATGGTCTACAACTACCTGCCCTATATGATCCTGCCCCTATACACCATTCTGGTGAAGATCGACAGCCGGCTCATTGAGGCGGCGGAGGATCTGGGCTGCAACGGTGTGCAGGTGTTCGGCCGGGTGATTCTGCCGCTGTCCGTTCCGGGAATTCTCTCCGGCATGACGATGGTCTTTGTCCCGGCGGTGTCCACCTTCTATATCTCCCAGAAGCTGGGCGGCACGGACACGGTTCTCATCGGCGACGTCATTGAGCGTCTGTTCAAGCAGGGCGACAACCACAATCTGGGCGCGGCCCTGAGCCTTGTG
>JAQXIT010000145.1 GCA_029007925.1 Bacillota bacterium
TCAACAGAAGGTGGATCGAATGACCGATTTTTATGAAATTCTGAAGCGCTGCCCCTTATTTGAGGGGATTCCCGTGGAGGATCTGGATGCCATGCTGAACTGCATCGGCGGACATATCATGGAGATCCGCAAGGGGCAGAGCGTTTTTCAGGAGGGTGACCCGGCCGCGTATGTGGGCATGGTGCTGACCGGAGCGGTGCGGCTGGTTCGGGCGGATTACTACGGCAACCGCAGCATCGTGGCCCATATCGGCCCGGCGGAGCTGTTTGGCGAGACCTATGCCTGCGCCGCCGTCACGGCGCTGCCGGTCAGCATCGTAGCGGACGCGGACGGCAAGGTGCTGCTGATGGACTGCCGCAGGATCACCACAAGCTGCACCAGCGCCTGCGCTTTTCATAACCGGATGATTTTCAATCTGCTGCGGATGGTGGCCACCAAAAATCTGGTGTTCGATCAAAAAATTCAGGTCACCTCTCAGCGAACCACCCGGGAAAAGCTGATGGCCTATCTTCTGAACCAGGCCAAGCTGCAGGGAAGCAGCAGTTTTGCCATTCCCTATGACCGGCAGGGGCTGGCGGACTATCTGGAGGTAGACCGCAGCGGGCTATCCGCCGAAATCAGCAAGCTCCGCAAGGAAGGGATTCTGGAGAGCGAGAAAAATCATTTTGTTCTCCTTTGAAGGCAGGGAAATCCTCCTCCGCTTCGATATGGATATCACAAAACCGGCTTGATTTCATTCAAGCCGGTTTTGTGATGAAAGGGTCAGGCCGACAACGAGGTCGTTCACGTTTGTTCCGGTGGGGCCGGTGATAATCAGCCCATCGGTTTTTTCCAGCGCATGGTAGGCATCGTTGTTTTTCAGCATGGCGTCGTAATCCAGGCCGGATTCTCTCAAGCGGCGAACCGTGGTGCCATCCACATAGCCGCCGGCCGCGTCCGTTGGCCCGTCTGTGCCGTCGGAGCCCACGCTGATCAGCGCCGCGTTGGGTACTCCGTCCAAAATTCCGGCCGCGGCAAGGGCAAGCTGCTGGTTTCGCCCGCCCAGGCCCGTTCCTTTGACATGCACCACGGTTTCGCCCCCGGCAAGGATTGCCATTATCTTCCCGTTTCCGGCGTTTTGCTTCAGAATACGCGCGATTTCCTTCCCGGCATCGTCCGCTTCACAGCAGAGCCTGTCCGTCAGAAAGACCGGCTCATAGCCAAGCTCCCGCGCCTTTTTCTCCGCCGCTCTGCACAGCTCCCGGACGCTGCCGATCACCTGGGTATGGACATTGGTGATCTCCTTTGGCGTTTCCGTCTCCAGGCAATGGGCCACGGCTTCGCTAACCAACAGGTGATTGCGCTTCGCGATATCCATGGCCTGAACGCAGGTTGAAGGATCCGCGGCAGCGGGCCCCGACGCAATCATATCCAACGGGTCGCCAAGAATATCCGAAAGGAGAATCGCCTCGATTCTCGCGGGCGCGCACCACTGGGCGAAGCGGCCACCCTTCACGGCGGAGAGCCGCTTTCGTACGGTGTTCATCTGCACGATATCCAGGCCACTTGCCAGCATTCGCCGTGTGACTTCCCGAAGTTCCTCCGCGGAAACCAGCGGTTTTTCAAACAGCGCGCTTCCGCCGCCGGAGAGCAGAAACAGCACCGTATCCGACGCGCTGAGATGGGCGGTCATGTCCAGAATCGCCTGGGTACCCCGGAAGCTGTTCTCATCCGGGACGGGGTGCCCCGCTTCCACACAGGTCACACCGGGGATCTCCCCCTGGATATGGTGGTATTTCGTCAGAACAATGCCCTTCACAACCGGCCTGTCCAGCGCGTTCACCGCCGCGTTGGCCATTTGCCATGCGGCTTTGCCCACCGCCACCAGATAGAGATTCCCCTGCAGCGTCGCATTCTCCAGAGCGCGCTTGACCGCCGCGTCCGGCTTCACCGCTTCCATGGCGGAAAGCGCAATCCGCCGCGCATCCCTGCGCAGAATTTCGCCCGGTTCCCATTTCATATATGCATCACCCGCTCCTATCGTAGCCCTGAAGGGAGAAAAAGTCAACTCCTTTCATGGTCGGCGCGGCTGTGGGTTATCCTTCCACCCTGCCCTGGATGCGGGTCAGGGCGGCTTTCATGTTCTCATAGACCGTATCGGTGACGCGTTCGATGCAGTTGCTCTCGTAGGCGGCCATGGCCTCCCGGATCCGCAGGAGTCGGACGGCGCCCTCGGGATCCTCATAGCGGTAAATAGGGGTGTAGTCATAGCCGGTGATGGCGGTTTTTCCGGTGGTACCGCTGCGGGTGATCTCCAGATCCAGCAGCACGGAGTAATCGGTGCCGGCCTTGTCGCCGTCTCCGAAGAAATCCCCCAGGGAATAGGCGATGAACATCCCGGTTTCCTCATCGAAGCCCATTTTCTGGACATAGTGCGGATGGGTGCCGATGATGGCGTCCACGCCCTGCTCCCCCATGAGCTTGATGATTTTCTTCTGCGTCGTGCTGATCTGGTCGTTGAACTCACTGCCCCAGTGGAGGAAGGCGATGGTGAAATCCGGCTTTTCGGCGGCAATGGCCTTCAGCACCCGGGTGATGCCCGCCTCGTCCACCTTCTGATAGGTACTGCTGTAATCCTGGTACAGCAGGTTGACGCAGTCCTCACTGCCGGCGGGCAGGCCGCTGCCGTCCATGCCCTTGGTGAAGGCGGTGAGCGCGATACGGATACCGTTGACCTCCCGGATCACGAAGCCCTGCCAGCGCTCAAATTCCCCGGAATCGGCATAGGTACCCAGGCTCTGCATACCGGCGGCACGGATGCCGTCCACCGTGGCGCCGAGGCCCAGGATGCCGTTGGCGATGGATTTGGAATTGGCGGTCTGGAGAATGTCCACGCCGGCGTTCCGCAGCGCCTCCGCCAGAGTCTGAGGCGCCGAGCAGTGGAGGGTGCCGTAGGGTTCCCCATAGAGATTGCCCTCAAAATTCAGAACCGTCAGGTCGCCGCCGGACAGCACCGGAACCACATCCAGAAAAACATCGGAATAGCCGGAGGCACCGGAAGCCACCACCCGGTCGGTGACGGTCAGATCGCCGCCGGCCACCAGATGAATCACCCGATCCTCCGACGGCTGAACCGTGGGTGGGGTCGTCTCCGGTTGCCCGCTTCCCGGCAGTTTCAGCCATCCCAGCCGGATGGATGCCGCCAGAAGGCCGCACAGCAGCACTACCACGCCCGCGGCGATGCCCCATTTTGCCCCGGTGGGCATTCGCCCGCCCCGGCGCTGATTCCGTTGTCCGCTCTGAAACGCCATGCCGTGCCTCCCGTAATTTTTGATTATTGTACATCATTTTTGCCCATAGTACAACCCCCGGAAGCGAAAAAGATTTCCCCGCCGCCGGGGGAAGATCCCGGCGCGTCAGCGCATAAATTCTTTCTGACCGGGAAATGCTAACGCCGATAAGGGGGAATCGGCTTGCTGTTATCCTACATTCGCACCATTGTGCTGTATCTGGTACTCATCGCCGTCGTCCGGCTGATGGGCAAGCGGCAGATCGGGGAAATGGAACCGGCGGAGTTCGTGGTGACCATGCTGGTGGCCAATCTGGCCGCCATACCCATGCAGGACGGCGGTATTCCGCTGTACTCCGGGTTGGTGCCGATCCTGACGGTACTGGGGGTGGAACTGGTGCTGTCGGTCATGAGTATGCACTCGGTGAAGCTGCGGCGGCTCCTGTGCGGCAAGCCGGTAATCCTCATCCAGAACGGTAAAATCCTGCAGGATCAGCTCCGCAGCACAAGGGTGACCATGGATGAGCTGACGGAGCTGCTCCGGGAGAAGGACGTGCTTTCGCCGGACATGGTGCAGTACGCCATTTTGGAAACCAACGGGAACCTGTCCGTATTCCCCTACCCCAAGTATCAGCCCGCCAGCGCCAGGGACGCCGGCATCACCCCAAAGCAGCAATTTCTGCCCTATACCATCATCGCCGACGGTTATCTGTACCGGGACAACCTGCGCGTTGCCCGCCGGGACGAAAAATGGCTCCGCTCCGTGCTGCAGGAACATGACGCCACGGTGGAGAAAACATGGCTGCTGACGGTGGACGATTCCGACCGGGTGCTGTGGCTGAAGAAGGAGGGCGCGACATGAAGCGGCTTTGGGTGGGAATCGGATGTCTGGCGGTGATACTGGCCATGGGAATCTTCCTGTGGATTGCCTTCGGGCAGCTCCACGGATCGCTGGCCCGGGATCTGCGGCAGGCGGGAACCCTGGCAGAGGCGGGCGAATGGGAAAGGGCCACTGACCTGACCCACCGGTGCCGGTCGGATTGGGAGCGGTACCGGAAATGGGTCTCCGCCTTCGCGGATCATGAGCCCGTGGAGGAAATGGAAGCCCAGTTTGCCCAACTGGAAGCCTACGCCGCAGCCAGAGAGCAGGCGGAGTTTTCCGCCCTCTGCGCCCGGCTGGCCACCATGGCCGAAGCCATGGGCGACTCCCAGCGCCTCACCTGGTGGAGCCTGCTTTGACCAAAAAGAGGACTGCCGCAAAACT
>JAQXIT010000146.1 GCA_029007925.1 Bacillota bacterium
GCCGCGGCCAGACGCTGATCGTCGAAGCGAACCAGCGCGTCGTCCAGCACCAGAGGCGCCTCGGGGGTCAGTTCCTCGGCGACGGCCAGCCGCAGGGCAAGGTAGAGCTGATCCACGGTGCCGTCACTGCGCCACTGGGCGGAGCGGAGGGTGTCCTCGTCCCCGGCGGAGGCGTTGAGGCTCAGATCCTCGGCAAGGGTCATCCGCTGATACCTGCCGCCGGTGAGCCGGCCGAACAATTCCTGGGCTCGCTTGGAGATCCGGGGCGCAAAGCGCCGCTGCAGGGCGGTGGCGGCCTTGTGGAGGGCGTCCTGCGCCATTTCCAGGGCGTAATAGGTGTCCTCCAGCCGGGAAATCCGGCGGTTCAGCGTGTCAAGCCGGGCTTTCAGAAGGGATTCCTGACCCAGCGCCTCCGCCTGACCGAGACACTGTCCCAGCGTAAGCTGAAGCTGACGCAGCGCCAGCCGTGCCTCCGTGAGCCCTTCCTCGGTCTCCTGCAGGGAGCCGGTCAACGTATCCGGATATTTGGGCGGCTCGGCGGATTTGGCCATGGATCGCAGGGATTGCAGATGCCCTTCCGCCGTTTGCAGATCCTTCCGGGCGTTTCCCAGCGCGTCCCAGGCGGCGGATACCCGGCTCCATTCCTCCCGGCACTCTTCCAGAGGACGGTCGCCGGTCAGATCCCGAATCTCCGCCTCCAGCGCCTTCCGGTGGCTTTCCGATTCCTGAGCGGAGGCCTGATAACGGGTGAGCGCCTGGGTGTATTCCGTCTGCCGGGCGGCATAGGCTTCCGCGTCGGAGACCCAGCGGTCGGGGCTGAGGCCGGGGTGCCGGTCATAGAGAGTGTCCAGGGCTTTCCGCAAACCCTTCGCCCGGATGGCACAGGCAATCAGCGTCCCGATGCCCAGCAGCGCCACCGCGGCACCGCCCAGTATGTACACAAGGGGATTTCGCAGAGAGAAAGCGAACCGCGCCGTTACCATGGCGGCAACCGTCAGAACAGCCAGCGCACAATAGACCCAGGGCAGTCTGGCGCCCCGGCGGCGCCGCGCTTCCAGCGTCTGCTGGGCATCGCAATCCTCCCGGGCAGCGGTTACGGCGCCTTCGGGGGTGAGTCCGGCATACTGCACCGGAATTTCCGGCGGCGTCGGCGGTACCGGCTGGGGTTCCATCCCCAGCGCGAGCTGCCGCTCCCGCAGCGTTTCCGCCTGGGTCAGCTTCTGCCGGGCATCCTCCCGCTGGGGGAGGGCTTCGCAGCGTGCCAGCTGCCGGGTCAGGGTCTCCTTTGCGAGATCCCGGGCTTCTTCCGCTTCCGCCACCCGGCGGGTGTCCTCCAGAGACTCGGCGTAGCGCAGGGCGTCCCGATGGTTTTCCAGTGCCGCGATCCGCTGCTCCTGTTGAGACTGCCGGAGTTGGAGGGCATCGGCCTTGTTCTGCAGGGCGTAGAGCCCGTCAAGCTGATTGCGAAGCTGATCCCGCTCCGCCTCCGCCTGGGGAAGCAAACCGCTGCGGTTGTAGCGGCATTTGTTTTTCAGATCCTTGAGCTGCTTTTCCAGCTTGCCGCCGGCTCCGCTTTCATCGCCGGTGGTGACCAGATTGTTCAGCCGGCGGCGCAGGGAATCGTCCTGGGTTACCGGCAGGTCGGACAGCTTCAGAAAGCCTGCCCGGGTGAATACGCTGCGCTCCACGCCCAGAAGGATCTGGCCGCAGTTGGCGCCGTTCAGCTCCGGTATGTCCACGCCTGTGGCGGTTTCGTAGGCCCGGAAGTCGCCGAAGATCAGCCGGCCGCGGGTCTGACGCTCGATGGTGATGTCCCGGCCGTTCCAGTTCAGATCGATCCGCCCCGCCATGGGGGAGCCGGACCAGGGGGCGTAGCGTTCCTTGTCGGCCAGCGCGGATTTGGTGGTTTTCGCCCGGGTTTCGATGCCGTAGAGCATATTCACCAGAAAGGCGCACCAGGTGGATTTGCCCCATTCGTTGGGGGCTTCGATGATGTTCAGTCCCGGCGTCAGGGTCAGGGTTTCATGCTCCAGCTTGCCGAAGGTGGCGGTCATGGAATCAATTCTCACGGTAGCTTCACCTCCTGATCGTCCAGAATTTGCCGGGAAATTTGGGCAGCCAGCCCGGCGCGGCGGCGGATGGTTTCGCTTTCGGATTGGGTGGCGTCATGAAGCAGCCCGAAGTAAACGCCTTCCAGCGTGTCCTCGCCCAAACCGCTCCACAGATCCATTTCCGGCCGGGTCTCGTCCCGCAGCCAGAGGTTGGGGATGTGGGGGAACCGGGCAGCCACGGCGTCCAAGTCCACCCCGGCGCTGTAGCCGGTGAAGGTAAGGCGGTAGAAGTCGCTGCTGTCCATGCCGGGCAGCAGCATGGCCGCCGCGGCGGCGGGATCGTCCCCGGCTTCGATCTCCTCGTCGTAGAATCGGGGAGTGTCCAGCGGGACAAAGGCGGACTGGACGCCGTCGTCCAGAACGGTCAGCAGGACGCCCTTGGTGCCAAGCTCGTCGAAGCCGTGACCCATGGGGCAGCCCGGCCAGGCGCAGAGGGTGTCTCCCGCCCGGAAGCTGCCGGCCTTGTGGATATGTCCCATCGCCAGATAGTCAAGTCCCGATTCCAGCACCTGCGCTTTCGTGACGGGGCAGTAGGGAGAGGTGACCGTGGCGGGATCACCGTGGAGGACGCCGATGTGCCAGCGCTCCGTTCCTCCCGCCCGGAAGCCTTTCAGAAGCCCGGGGCAGTCCATGCCTGTATAGCCGGCGCCGTAGATCACGCAGTCCAGTTCCGGCAGAGGCAGCGCCTGCAGCTCGGGACGGGTGAAGATGCGGACGTTTCCCGGCCAGCTTGCCGTCAGGTAGGGGGAATCGGCACCGCAGAAGTCGTGATTGCCCGGGGCGATGATGACGGGAACCTGCATGGACGCCAAAGCGGCGCGCACCGCCGCCAGAGTCTCTCCGGAGCAGGCTCCGTCGAACAGGTCGCCCGCCAGCAGCACCAGATCGCAGCCCTCCGCCACGCAGAGCCGGGCAATTTTCTCCGGAATCCTCCGCAGCTCCCTGCGCAGCCGTTCCCGGGCCTCGCCGCTGAGGCCGGACAGGGGAGCGTCCAGATGCCAGTCAGCGCTGTGCAGAATTTTCATCGTTCAGATCCATCCTTTCCGCCTTGCGGCAAAGTCCTGTTTGGGTGTCGATGGTGAAGAGAACCGCCTCCAGCTTGGTGGGGCCGTTTGCCCACTGGTACCGGCCGATGAGATCTCCCCGGAACTTGGCGATGGACAGCTCCGGACGGATGCCCAGCACCGATTCGGCGGGGCCGGTCATGCCCAGATCCGTCACATAGCCGGTGCCGTTGGGCAGAATTCTGGTATCGGCGGTGGGGACGTGGGTGTGGGTGCCCCACAGGGCGCTGACCCGGCCGTCCAGCAGATAGCCCATAGCCAGCTTTTCCGAGGTGGCCTCGGCGTGAATTTCCACCAGCCGGATCCCGGCGGGGACTTCTTTGAGGATTTTTTCGATCATCAGAAAAGGGTTGTCCGGGCCGTAGTCCATATTGCACCGGCCAATGAGATCGACCACCGCCACGGGGCCTGCCTTGGTGTCAAACAGATTCCAGCCCCGGCCCGGCACCTGGGGGGCGTAGTTGGCAGGCCGCAGAAGCTGGGGGCAGTCCTCCATATAGTCCACGATCTCCCGCTTGGCCCAGGTGTGGTTGCCCATGGTGATGACATCCGCCCCGGCGTCCAGAATGTTCTCGGCCTGATGGGGAAGCAGCCCCACTACCGCGGCGTTCTCGCCGTTGACCACCACAAAATCCGCCCCGGTTTTCCGCCTGAGCTGCCTTAAGTGGCGGCGCACCCGGTCAAGTCCCGGATTTCCCACCACATCGCCCACGGCCAATACCTTAAAATCCATTGTGCTTCCTCCAATCTGTGTTGCCCATTATATAACAGAATTCCCGTTTTCGCAAGAGTTAGCCTGCCCGGGGGGATTTCGCCCTTGACTTATGGGGGAAAGCGCCGCATAATAGAGGAAAGTATGTCCGGACACCGGGGAGGAACGAAGTATGCGCGGAAAAATGACACTTGTGGCGGTGATTCTGGTGCTGGCGATTCTGATTGCCGTCGTTGGCGGCGTCGGCATGATCCTGCACGGAAATTACCTGATTGATTTCCATATTTATCCAAAAAACGCGGCAAGCATGGATTTGCGGGGGCAGGATATCAACCTGCGGCACTACGAGGCCCTGCGGGAAAAGCTGCCGAAATGCGACATTCTCTGGGACGTGCCCTTTCAGGGAGGGACGCTGCCCAGCGACACCACCGTCATCACGGTGGACACCCTTTCTGAGGAGGACGTGGCGGCTCTGGCGTATTTTCCCAAGCTGGAGACCATCCACGCGGAGAACTGCCGGGACTATGACTGCCTGAAAATGGCGGGACAGGCCTACCCCAATGTGACGATTGCCAGCCGGGTGACTCTGGACGGCACCGAGTATCCTGCGGACGCGGATACGGTGGAGCTGCGCGCCCTCAGTCCGGAGGACATGGCCATGCTGCCCTTCCTGACCCAGCTGCGTACGGTCATCGCCGGCGGCGGTGAGGGGCCTCAGGACTTTTCGGCGCTGAGCCGGTACTGTCAGGAAAAGGGCATCACCTTCCGGCTGCGGCTGGGCGGCGAGCTGGTGGAGCAGAACGTGCAGGAGCTGGCGCTGGAGTCCGTTACCGATGGGGATTTGGCGCTGCTGGACAGTCTGCCGGAGCTGCAAACCCTGCGCCTGACCAATCCCCAGGCCTCTGCCGAAGCCCTGACGGGACTTTCGGAGCGGTATCCGGATATGGATATCAGCTGGGAGGTCACCATCGCGGGACAGACCTTCCAGAGCACCGACACGGAAATCGATCTGTCCCAGATCGTGGTGACGGACCTTGCCGAGGTGGAAGCCCAGATGGCGTATCTTCCCAATGCGGAAACCGTCATTTTCGGCCTGTGCGGCAGGGATAACCCGGACTGGGGCAACAGCAAGGCCAAGGTGGCAGCCAGCGACATTGAAAACGAGGACATGGCGGCCTACCGTGACCGGGTTCGGGATCAGTACAAGGTGGTCTGGACGGTGCGGCTTGGCCCCAGCATCGCCCTGCGGACGGACAAGGATAACTTCATGCCCAACCACTTCGGCGTGGGGCGGCTGTTCAACGACTACGCCTACAACCTGCGCTACTGCGAGGATATGGTCTGCCTGGACGTGGGCCACATGACCCTGACGGACATCAGCTTTGTGGAATTTATGCCCAAGCTCAAGTACCTGATTCTGGCTTGGACAGAGGTGCAGTACATCGAGCCCATCCGCAGCTGCAAGAACCTGATCTGGCTGGAGCTGGACAACAGCTGCATCCGGGACTACTCGCCCCTGGTGGACTGCACGGCCCTGGAGGACCTGAACATCGGCAAGACCTTCTGTGACATTACGCCCATTACCC
>JAQXIT010000147.1 GCA_029007925.1 Bacillota bacterium
GTGAAATTATCAATCCGCTTTGCGACTGCTTATTTGCGGTTCAGCTTGTGCCTGGTACCGTCGGGTTCGACGATATAGGTGTTGTCGAGCTGGCCCACCAGATTGGCCTTCACGCTGTCGATATAGATCCGGCGGAGACGGTCCCGCTCCTGAAGCTCCTCTTCGGTCAGACCCTCTGCTTTCGCTTTCTTTGCCAGAACGTTGATCCGGGCAATGACTTCGTCCATTTTCATAGGCTTTTCCTCACACATAACGGTGGATGACCACCGGAATCCGGCCTTTTTTCGTGGGGGCGCCCACGGAGGCCAGTTTGATTTTGCCGGAACCACGAAGGGAAATCTTCGCGCCCTCCGGCACGGCTTTGTCGGGCTTTTCACAGGGCAGACCGTCGATGGCGGCCTTGCCGGCGGCAATCTGCTGGGCGGCGAGGCTCCGTCCCATGCGGAACCCGGAGGCGATGATGCCGTCCAGCCGCAGGGACGCTACGGTGTCCCGGATCTCCTGAATCTGAGGTTCCGGCACCCGAAGCTCTGACAGCGGAATGGCGGAAAGCCGCAGCTTGACCCGCCCAGCGGAGGTCAGATTCCGCAGGAGATAGGGCGCCACCGGCGCCGTCACCAGAAAATCGCAGCTTCCCGGAGCGATGCAGAGGTCTCCTACGGTCTCCCGACCGATTCCGGCTCCCATCAGAGCTCCAAGAAAATCCCGGTGGGTGGGGGCGTCGCCCTCGTAGAATTCCGCCCGCAGGCAGACGATGGGGGATTCCTCACCGGTCAAGGCGGATTCGTCCCAATAGCCAGGCAGGTAGATCAGCATCTTCCGCTCGGCATCCTCGTAGCCGCCGAAGGCGTGCAGACCCTCCATCTCTCCGAAAAGGTATCTGGTCAGCTCCAACTCCCGGGGGGAGAGGAAGCAGGTGTCCGCCGGAATATTTCGCCGGACGCCCGCGCTGATCTTGTCCCAGACCTTGGCCAGAAGAACCCGATCCTCCGGCGTCCGGGCGATTTTCTCGATCCGATTCCGATCCATATCATCACCGATATGTATTATACCATAGCTTTTTCGGAATGCAAGGCAAGTTTTCCTTGTGCCGGAGGGAATTGTAGGGTATAATGGGGGAAAGAAAGCGGGTGACGGAATGATTATCGGTATCATCGGCGGCGGTGCCTCGGGCATGGCCGCGGCACTGGCGGCGGCGGAGAACCCGGAAAACCGGGTACTGGTGTTTGAGCGGCAGGCGAGAGTGGGGCGGAAGCTCCAGGCTACCGGCAACGGCCGCTGCAATCTGACCAACCTCCGGGCGACAGGAGACAGTTACCACGGCGAGGATCCGGCCTTTGCCCGGACGGCGCTGACAGCGTTCCCGGCGGAGGAAACGCTGGCGTGGTTCCGGGGACTGGGGCTGTACACCGTGGCGGAGGAATCCGGGCGGGTGTACCCCTATTCGGATCAGGCAAATTCCGTGGTGGATGTGCTGCGGTTCGGTCTGCGCAGGGAAAATATCCGGCTGCTGTGCGGCTTCGAAGTGACCCGGATCCGGAGAAACGGGACGGGCTTCTCCGTGGAAAGCGCCGGGGAGCGGCTGGATTGCGACCGGCTCATCGTGGCCTGCGGCGGTCTCGCGGGAACCAAGCTGGGAGGCTCCATGGCGGGCTATCAGCTCCTGCGGAGCATGGGACACCGGGTGACACGCCTGCGGCCGGCACTGGTGCAGCTTAAGTGCGGCTGGAGCGGCTGTGCCTCCCTCAAGGGCGTCCGGGCAAACTGTCATGCCGCGATTGTGCATGACGGGGCGGTTTTCGCGGAAAGCACCGGCGAGGTGCAGTTCACGGAATACGGCCTGTCGGGGCCGGTGATTTTTGAAATCTCCCGGGATGTGTGCCGCCAAAGCGGTCTGTGGCTCTGCCGGCTGGATCTTCTGCCGGAGGAATCGGTGGAATCGCTGGAGCGGGAGCTTTTCCGCCGCCGGGAGCGGGATTTGCCCACGGAGGAACTGCTGACCGGGATCCTCCACAACCGGCTGGGGCGGGTGCTGACCCAGGCTGCCGGTGTCCGCGCCGGACACGGAGCGGGAGAGCTGACCGACGGGGAGCTCCGGGAGGTTTGCCGGAAGATCAAGGGCTTCGAGCTGCCCCTGACGGAGCCTATGGGCATGGACAGCGCGCAGGTCACCGCCGGCGGCGTCCAAACCTCGGAATTTAACGAAAAAACCATGGAAAGCCGTCTGGTACCGGGGCTCTACGCCTGCGGCGAGGTGCTGGATATCGACGGCGACTGCGGCGGCTACAATTTGCAGTGGGCCTGGAGCTCCGGCAGGCTGGCGGGACGCAGCGCGGGAGGCGTGAAGAAATGATTCGGATTCGGGATATTTCCGTGCCGCCGGAGCATGACCGGCAGCAACTGATGACCGAGGCGGCACGACTGCTGAAAATTCCGGTGGAACAGATCCGCGGTTTGACCCTGGCGCGGCGCTCTGTGGATGCCCGGAAAAAACCGGACGTGCGGGTAATCTACACCGTGGACGTGACGGTCAGCGGCAGCGAGGAGTCGGTTCTCCGGAAAAGCCGCTGCGCCCGGGCGTCCCGGGTCACAAAGCCTGTGTATCAGGTGCCCCGGGCGGCAATCACCGGGGAGCGGCCGGTGGTGGTGGGCTTCGGCCCCGCCGGAATGTTCGCGGCGCTGGTGCTGGCGCTGGCGGGGCTGAAGCCGCTGGTGCTGGAGCGGGGAGAGGATGCCCAAAGCCGCCATGAAAAGGTGGAGCGCTTTTTTGCCACTGGGGAACTGGATCCCCGGAGCAACGTCCAGTTCGGCGAGGGCGGCGCCGGTACCTTCTCCGACGGAAAGCTGAACACCGGCGTCAACAATCCCCGGATCGGCTGGATTCTGGAGCAGTTCGTATCTGCCGGTGCCCGGGAGGATATCCTGTACGACGGCAAGCCACACATCGGCACCGATGTGCTGCTGGAGGTGGTGCAGAATCTCCGCCGCAGGATCCTGTCGCTGGGCGGCGAGGTTCGCTTCTGCACCCAGGTCACCGGCATCCTCGCGGAGGACGGACACCTGACGGGACTGGAAACCAACCGGGGAACCGTGGCCTGCCGGCAGGCGATTTTTGCCATCGGCCACAGCGCCCGGGATACCTTTGAAATGCTTCACGGTATGGGCATCCCCATGGAGCCCAAGCCCTTTGCCATGGGTGTGCGGATTGAGCATAAACAGGCCATGATCGATCGGGCGCAGTACGGTGCCGACGATTTGCCCCTGCCGCCGGCGGATTACAAGCTGGTCAGGCATCTGTCGGATGAGACGGTGTATACCTTCTGTATGTGTCCCGGCGGCTATGTGGTGGCGGCGGCCTCCGAGGAGGGCGGCGTGGTTACCAACGGCATGAGCCGGGCGGATCGGGAGGGCGGGAACGCCAACGCGGCGTTGCTGGTCACGGTGAACCCCGCCGATTTTCCCTATGAGGGCGTGCTGGGCGGCGTTCGCTGGCAGCGGGAGCTGGAGCGGCGGGCTTACGAGCTGTCCGGCAGCTACCGGGCGCCGGCGCAGCGGGTCGGAGATTTCCTCGCGGGCAGACCCGGAACCGGAGCGGGCAGCGTGGAGCCCACCTATCGCCCCGGCGTGGTGTGGTGCGATCTGCGCCGGGTACTGCCGGAGAAGATCACCGGCGCCATCGCCGAAGCCCTGCCCCTGCTGGACCGGAATCTGAAGGGCTTTGCCAACCCGGATGCGGTGATGACCGCTCCGGAGACCAGAAGCTCCTCGCCGGTGCGGATCCTCCGGGACGAAAGCCGCCAGTCTGCCCTGCGGGGGCTGTACCCCTGCGGTGAAGGCGCGGGCTATGCCGGCGGGATAATGTCCGCCGCCGTGGACGGAATGATGTCCGCGGAAGCCCTGATTTCCGGGATTCTACCGGCGGTAGAGAAGGAAAATCAGGTAGCGGATCCGTAGAGTGCTGCGAAATCAGCCAATGGGAGAGTGCTTCCGGGGAAAAAACCGCTATAATGGAGGTACCAATTTCGCGGGAGGTTCCATCCATGTCCTATACCATTTTCACAGATGCCTGCTCCAATCTGCCGGGGTACTTACTGACGGGGCGGA
>JAQXIT010000148.1 GCA_029007925.1 Bacillota bacterium
CCCGTGTTCCCCGGCACCAACTGCGAATATGATTCCGCCCGGGCGGTCACCGACGCCGGCGCCGAGGCCGACATTGTGGTCATCCGCAACCTCACCGCCGATGCCATTGCCCGCAGCGTGGAAGAGGTGGCCGGAAAAATCGCCGGCAGCCAGATGATCTTTATCCCCGGCGGCTTCTCCGGCGGCGACGAGCCCGACGGCTCCGCCAAATTCATCACCGCCTTCTTCCGCAGCCCCGCGGTGAAGGAGCAGGTGGAGGCTCTGCTGGATCGCCGGGACGGCCTGATGCTGGGCATCTGCAACGGCTTCCAGGCGCTGATTAAGCTGGGTCTGGTGCCCTTCGGCAGGATTGTGGATACCGACGAAACCTGCCCCACCCTGACCTTCAACACCATCGCCCGGCACCAGTCCCGGATCGTCCGCACCCGGGTGTGCAGCACCAAGTCCCCGTGGCTGGCGGGCACCAGGGTGGGCGACATCTACAGCGTGCCCATCTCCCACGGCGAGGGACGGTTCTACGCCTCCGAAGCGCTGGCGCTGGAGCTGGCGGAAAAGGGACAGATCGCCACCCAGTATGTGGATCTGAACGGCGAGCCCACCATGGACACCGCCTTCAACCCCAACGGCTCCCTCTTCGCCATCGAGGGAATCACCTCTCCCGACGGCCGGGTGCTGGGCAAAATGGGTCACAGCGAGCGCTGGATCCACGGCCTGTACCGCAACGTCCCCGGCGAGTACGACATGAAGCTCTTCCGCTCCGCCGTGGAGTATTTCCGGTAAGGTTTTTTCCAAAATCAAACGGGCGCTGCCGTATGGCAGCGCCCGTTTCGCGGGGAAATGGGATGGCTGACGCTTTACTTCCCGCTGTCTCTCTGCCGGCAGGCGTAATGGTAGGCCATTTTGTAGTCCTCCATGCGCAGAAAGCATTGCTCCAGCCGGGGAAGGCACACCGCTTCCTCCCGGCGGTAATATTCCGCGGCCTGGGGGAATTCTCCCAGCGCGAAGGCGGCATCGCCCCGCAGCAGGTTCCACGAACGGTTCCCGGGATCCGGAGCGGCATCCAGCAGGACGGCGCACCGGGCGAATTCTCCGGAAGCCATGGCCTCCTGAGCCCGCAGCAGCAGCTCGCCGCCGTCCAGCCGGGCAATCACACCGGCGCGCTCCTCCGGCGCCGCCCGCGCCAGAAGCAGCAGCCGCCGGCGCTCCAGTTCCCGGGTGTAATAGGGCGTGGTTTTCCCGGATTCGGCGGCGGAATCCAGCAGCGACCGGGCGTAGGGCAGCCGTTCCTCCCGCAGGGCCTGCTCCGCCAGTTCCAGCCGGCACAGGGTCAGCAGCAGCCCCCGCTCCGGGTCTCCCTCCGGATCCGGCGGGCGGAAGCCTTCCAGCGCCTCCAGCGCCGCGGTGTATTCTCCCGATGCCCATGCTTCCCGGGCCCGGGTCAGGCAGGCGCCGTTGGGGGAGACGGCCGCCTCTCCCAGGAAAAAGCTGACGGGCTTTCCCAGACGGGCGGCCAGATAGCGCAGGGTGTCCATGGAGGGACGGGCGGAGCCGTTTTCAATCCGGGAGAGCATATTGCGGGTGATTTCCTCACCGCAGAGCTGCCGCTGGGACAGCCCCGCCTCCAGCCGCGCCTGCTTCAAAAGGGAACCCAGTTCCATGTTTTCACCCCCGGTAATTCTTGGTTACCCCCATTCTAGCACAAAAAGAGCGGAATTTCTACCGTTACAAAAAATTCATTTGCTATTTTCCCGGGTTTGGTTTACTATGGAAGAAAAAAAGCAAGGAGCGCGAAGCATGGATATCTGTGATCGCCGGGAACTGAAAAACGCCGCCGGGAGAGATCTGTCGGAGGCGCGCTGCGACCCGAAAAAATTGGTGCTGGTGCATACCGGCGCGGCGCTGTCGCTGTCGCTGATTCTGCTGGCGGCAGACTATGTGCTGAATCTTCGGATCGGAAACACCGGCGGCCTGAGCGGCGTGGGTGCCCGATCCGTCCTGACGACCCTCCGCACGGTGCTGCAGATTGCGGGATATGTGATTCTGCCCGTATGGGAGCTGGGGTGGCTGTACGTCACGCTGCGGCTGTCCCGCCGGCAGGACGCCGCCGTCGGGGATCTGGCGGAGGGCTTCCGCCGGTTCTTCCCGGTGCTGCGGCTGACGCTGCTGAAATGGGTGCTGTTCGGGGCTCTGAGCATCGCGGCCTGCTATCTGGGCGGGCTGCTGTTCCTGGCTACGCCCTGGGCGGAGCCCCTGCTGGAGGCGGCCATGAGCGTCAGCGACCCGGAGGCCCTGGCGGAGGCGATCATGCCCCAGATTCAAAGCACGATCCTGCCGATGACGGGGATCTGCGGCGCGCTGATGCTCCTTTTTGCGGCGCCCATGTTCTATCGCTTCCGCATGGCGGAGTATGTCCTGCTGGATCAGGAGAAGCCCGGCGCGTTTGCGGCCATGGCTCAGAGCCGCCGGATGATCCGGGGCAATGCGTGGAAGCTGGTGCGGCTGGATCTGAGCTTCTGGTGGTTCTATCTGCTGGAGGTGCTGGTCGCGGCCTTGTCCTGGGGGGATCTGCTGCTGGCGGCGATGGACGTGACGCTGCCGTGGCCGGCGGAGGCCAGCTGTTTTGTCTTCTTTGCGCTGTACGCGGTGTGCAGTCTGCTGCTGTACGGGAGCTGCAAGCCCCAGGTCGGCGTGACCTATGCCAGGGCCTATGAGGCGCTGTCCCAGCCCCGGGAGCCTCTCCCGGAGCCGGAACCGAAAAATCAGCCGTGGAATCCTTCCTGAAGCCCGCAAAAGGAGATCGCCGCCATGCGTCTGACGGAAATTACGGATTTTGAGGCTCCGGAGCTGGACGTTTACGCCCGGCTGACGGAGGCGCAGCTTCTCAACCGATTTGAACCGAAGAAGGGAATGTTCATTGCCGAGAGCCCCAAGGTGATTCTCCGGGCGCTGGACGCCGGCTGCCGGCCGGTTTCCCTGCTGGCGGAGCGGAACCACATCAACGACGAGGCCCGGGAGGCCATCGGGCGCTGCGGGGATGTGCCGGTGTATACCGCCGAGCTGGAGATTTTGACAAAGCTGACGGGATTTCAGCTGACCCGGGGGATGCTCTGCGCCATGTACCGCCCCCGGCTGCCCTCTTTGGAGGAGGTCACTGCCGGCGCCCGGCGGGTGACGGTGCTGGAGAACGTCCAGAATCCCACCAACGTGGGGGCAATCTTCCGCTCCGCGGCGGCGCTGGGCATGGACGCGGTGCTGCTGACCCGCGGCTGCAGCGATCCGCTGTACCGGCGCAGCTGCCGGGTGAGCATGGGGACGGTGTTTCAGGTGCCGTGGACGTATCTGGAGGAGGATTGGCTCCGGGATCTCCGGGCGATGGGCTTCCGCACCGCCGCCATGGCTCTCAGCGACGATTCCGTCAGCATCGCGGATCCGGCGCTGGCCGCCGAGGAAAAGCTGGCGGTGGTTCTGGGCAGCGAGGGGGACGGTCTGGCGCCGTCCACCATTGCCCGGTGCGATTACACGGTACGGATTCCCATGGCTCACGGCGTGGATTCCCTGAACGTGGCCGCCGCCAGCGCGGTGGCCTTCTGGGAACTGCGTGCCCGATAAAAATCAGCCGCTCCTTCGGGAGCGGCTTTTGCCTGTTCAGCGGATACCTTGGGAAAGGCGGGAAACCAGCGCGTGCATTTCCTCCTCGGAGCGGACGCCGTGGGCCTCGGCGAGGACGGCCTGCTTCTGCGCCTCGGTCATGCCGGCGTAGACCGTCATGGCCTGCTCATTCTGCGCCAGCGCCATGCCAAAACCGATGGGAACCTTCGCGAAATCCATGGGATCACCTCCCACGGATAGTTTCCCACCGGATTCGACAAATATTCGGCGGCGCGGATGCGATTTGACAGGAATTGTCCGGATATGATACAATAATTCCGCGGAGGTGGGCATATGGATGGCTATATCAAAACAAACAGGAAGCGCTCCGCTCGGTCAGACGGACGATTCCGTGGAAATACGCGATCTCATTTCCGATCCTGGCGCTTATTCTGACTTGGCTGTTCGGAATTTACAGCCTGGGATCTCCGGAGGATTGGAAATCCACGGACATCGTGTATTCCCATATTTCCAGAGAGAGAATCGGGCTTCAGAGATGGGATTCCGCAGTCTTGAATACAATAGACGGCAGAAAGTATGTGCTTCCGGCAAGACTGGTGTCTGCGGCTCGGCTGGAAGAAACGCTGATAGCCGGCGAAAGCTATTCGTTGGTTTACGAGGATACCATTGCGGGCGGAAGTCACATGAAAGCGCTTCACAATGATCGGGATACCTTTCTGGATCGATCCGCTTCCGTGGCGGCCTGGGAAAAAGAACGGCGGAACTGCTTCCTGGGGCTGTATATAACCGTTGGACTGGAGATCCTGGCGCTGATTCTGATTGATCGCTTATGGTGTCGGACAGACCACCGCAGAATCGCGAAACTGCATCAGGATATAGAAAAGCGGAAACAAAAGTACCAGAAATACAATTAAGCGCGCACCGGATGCAAATGCGGTGCGCGCGTTTTGTTTCAAGAGGCCGGGCGATCTTCCGCCGGGTTTTACAGCGGGATCAGCACCCGAAGCTCAAACCAGTTTTCCCGAACGTCAATGGTCATGGAGCCGCCGTAGCGCTCCGCGATCCGGCAAATGCTTTTCGTGCCGAAGCCGTGGAACCGGTGATCGGTCTTGCTGGTGACCGGCATACCGTTTTCAAACTTGATGTCTCCCTCAAAGCAGTTTTCGATGCGGATCCGCAGGAAATTCTTCTGCCTGGCCACCGATACATGGATCAGCCGCCGCTCCGGCTGCGCAATCTTGCTGACGCCTTCGATGGCGTTGTCCAGCGCGTTGCCGAACAGCGCGCTGACATCCATCGGGTGCATGAAGCTCAGCTCCGAACCCTCCGCCACGCAGGTCAGGCTGATGCCCAGCTTCTGACACTGCAGACTTTTGGTGGCCAGAATGATGTCCAGCACCTGATTTCCGGTTTTGTTCTGCGCCTCGTAGGCTTTGATTTCCTCTTCCATGTAGTCCAGGTACGCGTTCTTCTCCGCGTCGTCGGCGGTGTGCCGCAGAACCTGAATCTGGTGCTTCAGATCGTGATACTTCCGGTTCACCAGCTCCACACTTTCGGCGGAGACCCGGTAATTGTCGTACTGCATCTGCAGAAGATGCTGCAGAAAATCCTTTTCCAGCTGGGTGGTCAGCATCTGCTGCTGAATGTGGTAGGCGAACAGAATGCAGACGCCCCCAAAATCCGCCAGAGTCCGGATGATGAATATCTCGGCGGGGAACTGACTGCTGAAGGGGGACACGGAGATGGCATAGCTCATATTGCTGACCACATACACCACCACCGCCATGGTACCGGCGACGCCCAGCTCCTTGCCGGTGATGCGCATGACCGCGTTGCCCTCCCGGAATCGCCGCTCCAGAAGGTACATCAGGGAGAACACCGCTCCGTGAATCACCGCCAGGAACAGAAGATTCCAGCCGATTGTCCATTCCAGCTTTCCGCGGCTCAGGAAGTAGTAGAATAGCTGCCATTCCAGAGATGCCGCGAATTCGCCCAGCATCATGGTGCGGATACAGAAATAGGTTGTCCGCTTCCAGTCCATCCGGCAGCAGAGGAACAGGGACAGCCACACCAGAAACATCTCAAACAGCACGCTGGGCAGATAGAATTTCACATTGACGCCGTCGGTCCACAGCATAAAGCTGCTCAGCGCCAGAATGTACACCGCCTGCTCACCCACCAGCTTCCAGCCTGTCAGACGCCTGGGATTGACGGAAATGTACAGCCAGCCGCTGAGGATGTAGGCGATCAGGTAGTAGATACCCGGCGTGTTGGTCATACCCACGGTGCCGCCCATTATTTGCTCACCTCGTTGATGTAGTCGTTCAGGGCGTCCAGCAGGGCCTTCTTTTTGGGCCGGCTGACCTGCAGCCAGGTGTCGCCCACCAGAACATCGAAATTCCGGATGGACTGCACATATTCCAGGTTGACAAGGTATCCCTTGTTGCACCGGAAGAATTTCCGGTCATCCAGCAGCTTTTCCGCCTCGGACAGGGTTCCCTTTGCCATATAGCTTTCGTGAACGGTGTGATACACCATATCGTGATCCCGCACCTCCACAAAGGTGATGGACGATACGTCCAGCTTGGTCATGCCCCCGGAGTGGGTGATGGCGATGTAGCGCTTGCTGCGGCGTTTCATCCGCTGAAGGGCCCGGTCGATCCGCTGGGAAAAGGCATAGTAGCTCACCGGCTTGAGGACATAGTCCATGGCGTCCACCGTATATCCCTTCATGGCGTACTGGGGCATATTGGTGATGAAGATGATTACCGTTTCCATATCCTGGGCGCGGATTTTCTCGGCGGCGGCCATGCCGTCCAATCCCTTCATTTCGATGTCCATCAGGATAATGTCAAATACCGGCTTGTAGTCCTGGGCGATCTGAACGCCGTTTTGGAACGTGGTAATCTGAAACCGCCGCTGGGTTTCCTCCTCGTAGCGCTTCAGATAATCCACTAATTGCTGACGGTAGACAGCGTCGTCATCGACAATGGCGATCCGAATCACACCGCGCACCTCCTGACATGGTTTTTCCCTATCATATCACCGATTTGGAAAAACGGGAAGCGTTTTTTGGAAAAAAATCACTTTTCTTCTGCTCTTTCCGCAATAATCCGCTGTTCTTTGGGCAGATCTTTCTCCACCGTGAAGAAGAAAATCAGCACCGCGCAAGCCACGAACGCCACCGTTTCCACCCAGATATAGCTGACGGAAATGGCGGCCTGGGCCTGGGCGCTCTGACCCAGAGTACCCAATGCCACGTCCACATTCTGGTCATAGCCGCTGCCGTTCAGAATGGCGCTGAAAATCGCGTTGCAGATGGGGGTGGCGGCGACCATGATGGAGCTGTAAATGGACATGGTCAGACCGTCGGTGCGGATGTGCTCCTTGTACTCGATGTGATCGATCACATCCGCCAGCAGCGCCAGAATCATATAGCAGGCCGGGGCGCTGCCCAGACACTTCAGCGCCACGCCAATGGCCACCGGCACAATGTGGCTGCCGCCCAGACCGGCGATGACGCCGCCCGCGGCGCCGATCAGCATACCCACCATGCACACGATCCGCTTGCTGAACTGATTGCACAGAGGCACCACAAAGGCGGCGGCCACCGCCATGGGCACCGCGCCCAGAATGGACAGCAGGGACTGGGAGGCGCCCCAGGCGTCGGTGGTGCCGAAGAAGGAGTTGTCCAGAACCCACTTGCAGAAGAAGGTCATGGAGCCGTTTTTCAGGGCGCCGCTGCACTGGAAGCCGATGTAAAACAGGATGACGATCCACCACATCTTCTCGCCGGCGACGGCCTTGAGCTGCTTGCCCAGAGAGGGGGCGCTTTTGGCTTCCGGCGCGGCGGCCGCCTGCTCCGCCAGCTCCTCGGTGACACGCTCCCGGGTGAACAGATACTGCAGGTAAATGGTCAGGCCGCTGAAGATGGCCACGGCCAGCATGGCCACAAACCACAGGAAGGGATTTTCCTTCAGGGCGAAGGAGACCAGAATGGGGAACACCATGCTGCCCGCGCCCATGACGCCCAGACCGGCCATGTTGGTAAAGGAGGCCAGCGCGCCCCGCTGCCGGCTGTTCCGGGTGGACAGAGGAATCAGGGTGGAGTTGGCGGTGTTGTAGATGGGATAGGCCACCGCGTAGTACAGATTGTAGGCAACGGCGATCCACACCATTTTGGCGGTGCCCTCAAAGGGTACCACGAACATCAGCACACTGGCCACGGAAAGGGTCAGGGCGGACAGCAGGATCCAGGGCCGGGCTTTGCCGGCCAGGGTCTTGGTTCGCTCGATGAGCTGACCCACTACCAGATTGGCCGCCACGATCAGCACCGTGGAAATGAGCTGCAGGGTGGTCAGAAAGGCCAGATCCAGCTTCAGAACGTCCGTAAAGTAGCTCTGCAGGATGCTGGTGAAAATTCCCGACGCCAGCAGGGCGCCAAAGGGGCCGATGAGATAGCCCAGCAGCATTTCTGGCAGCTTGGTATCCTCCGTCTTGACCCGGGAACGGGTCAGGGGACTGTTCCAAAAATCGTTTTTCATAATGATCTCCCTTCTGATGAGGTTCTGTGGTGACTGCCGCAGGGCAACTGCTCCACGGTTCCGTCGGGCATTTGCAGGGTACAGGTCGTTCCCATGGGAACGGTCACGTCGATTGCGAATCGGTTTTCTTCCTTCGTCCAGTGGACGGAGACGGTTCCGTAGGGGGTTCGGACGTGGCTTTTCGCCCAGGTAATGCCGCCGCCGGGAAGGGGCGCCACCCGGAAGTGCCGGTAGCCCGGCTCTATGGGCTCAATGCCGGCCACCCGGCGGTACAGGAAATCGCCCACCGCGCCGGAGGCGTAGTGATTGTAGGAAATCATGATGTCCGTACCGTCGTCTCCGATGGGGCACTCGCCGTTTTCATCCAGACCGTCCCAGCGCTCCCAGATGGTGGTGGCGCCCATCTTCACCTGATACAGCCAGGAGGGACACTTGGTGTTGAGGAGCATCCGATAGGCCGTGTCGGCGTGGCCGTTGTCCGCCA
This sequence comes from Bacillota bacterium, assembly GCA_029007925.1. Classification (GTDB taxonomy): domain Bacteria; phylum Bacillota; class Clostridia; order Oscillospirales; family Oscillospiraceae; genus Faecousia. The sequence continues at coordinate 8,638 of JAQXIT010000148.1, forward strand.
GGGCGAAGAGAATGTAGGGGGTGCCGGGGAAGCCGGTGCCGATGCAGTAGTCGTTTTTCCGGATCAGCGCCACCAGATTGTCCGCCGCGTTGGCCTTGACCTGCCCATTGGGGAACATATCCAGATGCAGGGGCAGGACATAGGCGGTCTGGAATTCCTCCAGCAATTTGCCGCTGCCGTCGGTGAGGATGGAGCAGTAGGCGTCGGCCACCTTCTCGCTGAGGCTCCGATAGTACGCCGCGTCCCCGGTTTCTCCCAGGATCCCGGCGATCTTGGCGGTGAGGGCGGAACAATTCTTCAGGCTGGCGGTGGCGGTCCACTTGGCCCGGGCCTGCCACTGGCTCATCTTTGGCACGTCCGGGGCGACCCAGTCGCCGAAATGAAGGATGCCGGGGGTGTTCCAGATGTAGCGATGCTTGCCGAAGCTGAGAAGCCCCGCCCAGAAGCAGCAGGCTTTCAGATATTTCTTCATTCCCGGATAGAACTTGCGGAGAATCTCCACGTCGCCCCGGGCCTGATATTCATTCCAGGGTACCAGAATGCAGGCGTCATCCCACCAGTCCACCGCCATCACCGGCATGGTGGCGGGGAAGCCGAAGCCCTGCCGGGGGATGGTGTTGGGCACACCGCCGGTGGGAAGCTGCTCCGCCTGCAGATCCAGCATCCACTTGTTCAGGAACCGGCTCATATCGAAATTGTAGCAGGCCACCGGGGAGAATACCGCGATATCTCCCGTCCAGCCCATCCGCTCATCCCGCTGGGGGCAGTCCGTGGGAATATCCACGAAATTGGACTTGGAGGACCACAGAATATTCTGCTGCAGCCGGTTGAGCATGGCGTTGGAGCATTCAAAATCGCCGGTCTGCTCCACGTCGGAGTACAGCGCCAGCGCCGCCGCCTGAATATCCGATTCGCCGATGCCTTCGACGCTGATGTAGCGGAAGCCCATATAGGTCAGCCGGGGGCTGTAATGCTGCCAGCCGTCCACGCAGGTATACACGGCGGTGGCCTTGGCGGTGCGCAGGAACTTGGTATTCAGGGTGCCGTCGGGATTCAGCAGCTCCGCGTGGCGCACGGTGATGACCTGACCCCGTTTGCCGTTGAGCCTCAGATCCACGACGCCGGCAAAATTCTGACCGAAATCATAGATCAGCGTTCCGTCGGGCATTTTGGTGCAGCCGATGGGGGTCATCCGTTCGTGGGCGATGACGGGCGCGCCGCAGTCCGCCAGAATCACCGGCTTGACCCGCAGCTTCTCGCAGACGGCCTTGCGCCAGCGGATCTGACCGGGATCCACGGTGGCGTCATAGATTTCGCCGTCGTAGAAATCGCCGTAGCGATAATTGCCGTCCTCGGTCACGTCCCAGCTCTCGTCGGTGCCGATGACCTCCGTGGTGCCGTCGGTATAGGTAATGCGCAGCTCCAGCAGCAGCGCCTGACGGTCGGCCGTCACTCGGTTGACCCGGGTGAACACGAAGGCGCCCACCGCCCAGCCGCCGCCCACCACGGCCGTCAGGGTGTTTTCCGCTTCCAGCAGATCGGTCACATCGTAGGTCTGGTATTGCAGCCGGTGGCGGTAGGAGGTAAAGCCGGGAGCAAAGTAGCGGTTGCCCACCTTTTTGCCGTTAAGCTCCAGCTCATAGATGCCCATGGCGGTGGCATAGATCTTCGCACTGGCCACGGGCTTGCCGGGCGTCACCCGTTTGCGCATCAGCATGGGGATGGGGGAGGTGCCCTTTTCCCGGAATGTATAACTGCCGTCGGTGATCCAGCTGGCTTCCCAGGGGGTGCCCATGCGGCCGGTTTCAAACCGAACCGTCCTTCTGTCCGTTTCCCCGGCATCATCCGCAACCTCCAGGGTGGCTTCATACACCGTGAAGGGCTTCAGGGCAGGCCCGGAATAGGGAATGCCGATCTGCTCCGTGGTTTCCACGCTCCAGCCGTTGACGCGGATGCGGGCGCTTCTCAGCGCCGCGCCGGGGCGGTCACTTTCCGTGGAGAAGGAAAACCGGGGCCGGCTTTCGTCGGTGACACAGGCCTTTTCCAGATTTTCACAGGTAAATCTCGTGATTTTCAACATTTTTCGCCCTCCTCAATGGGGATGCAGATCCGATATTCCCGCTGTTCGTCCGTGACGGTGACGGTGACGCTGCCCGTTTCACCGCCGCGGAGCACCGCCATGGCTTCGCCGTAATAGGTTTTGGCGGTGTCGCTGCGGTAGCCCTCCGGGTTGTAGGGGCAGGCATTGCCGAAGCCCATCAGGGTACCGTTTTCCACCCGGATTTTCAGGGTGTGCTTTTCCATGGGCTTCGGGATCCCGGCTTCGTCGGTATACCGAAGCCGGACAAAGGCCAGACCGTCGGGCTTCACGGCGGGTGCCTCCGGCGAAACGGTCAGCACCGTTTCCGGCCCGGCGCTTCTGAAACCGGAGGAGCCCAGGCGGTTCCCGCCGGCGTCATAGGCCACAGCCGTCAGCTCCCCGGGCGCGTAGGGAATCCGGAAGGTGACATTGCAGGTATCCTTCAGCGTTTTTCTGCCAACGGATTTGCCGTTGAGCAGCAGCTCCACCGCGGCAGCCCGGGCGTAGACCTCCACCGCCGCCGTCCGGCCCTCGCAGCCGGGCCAGGACCAGCTTTCCATGGCGTCGGTCATTTTCCAGGCCGAAGGCGTGTGCTTTCCCGTCTGATATACCGGACGCACCGCCAGCCGGGGGCCGGTTTCCTTTTCCAGCGCCACCGCGGTATAGGCGGCCTCGCCGCCTCCGAAGCCCAGAATGTTCAGCCGTCCGCTGCCGGCGGTGAGCCAGCCGGGATCCTCCGTTTCCATGGGGGCATAGTCGCCATATTCCCAGGAGCCGATTCCGGCCTCGCCCATATAGTCCATGCCCGCCCAGACAAAGTCTCCGATCAGTCTGGGGGCCTGCTTTGCCAGCTCCAGGAAGCGGTAGGCGTCCCTGCAGAAGGTCTCGCTGCCCAGAATCAGCCGGTCGGGATATTTTTTCAGGTCGTGGCGGTAGCGCAGGATTCCGTAATTGTAGCCCGCCACATCCATATTGGCGTAAGCATCCCGGGTTTTCCGGTCGCACATGGGCAGGGTGGCGCCGAGCTTCATGGTTTTGTCGCCCAGAAGGCCTGCCAGGGTGTTGTAAAACTCACTGCCCACCGCTTTTTTTCGCTTGTTGGGATTTTTCTGCGCTTCCTTTCTGGCTTTCTCGTCGCTGTAAACGCCGAAACCGCAGGAATACAGGAAATTGAAGAAAATATTGATGCCGCAGGTGACGGGGCGGCCGGCATCCAGACCGTGGAGATACTCGGTCATTTGCCCGGTCAGGGCGATGCCCTGCTTCTGCCCGGTTTCCGCCACCTCGTTGCCGGTGGAGTACAGGATCACGCTGGGGTGGTTGTAATCCTTGTCCACCATGTCCGCCAGATCCTGCCGCCACCACTGCCGCATACTGGAGGCATAGTCGAAGGCGTTTTTATGAATATACCACATATCGGTGTATTCGTCCATCACCAGCATACCCAGACGGTCACAGGCGTCCAGCATGGCTTTGGAGCAGGGATTGTGGGCGGAGCGGATGGCGTTGTAGCCCACTTCCCGCAGAAGCCGGATCTTCCGCTCCTCGGCCTCCGGGAAGGCGCAGGCGCCCAGCAGACCGTTGTCGTGGTGGATGCAGGCACCCTTCAGGATCACCCGCTTGCCGTTGATGGTAAGCCCCTCGCGGGCACTCCAGGCCAGATGCCGGATTCCGAAGGTTTCCCGGGCTTCATCCGACCCGATGCTTGCCGCGCAGGTGTACAGATTCGGCTCCTCCGGGCTCCACAGACGGCCACCGGGAATGTCCAGCTCCCTTTCGCGGCCGCTTTCGCAGGCCGTTTCCGCAACGGCGGTTCCGTTTCCGTCCAGAATCCGCACCGACACGGTGCCGGGCCGGGCGGTTTCCACCCGGATGCCGATCCGCGGCGGATCGGCGGACAACGTGCGGATTTTCAGCCCGTTGGGAAGAATGTGCTGCTCTGCGCCTGCGTACAGCCACACCGGGCGGTAGATTCCCGAACCGGAGTACCACCGGCTGTTGGGCTGGTCGGCGTTGCGGGCGATGACCCGGATCTCGTTTTCCCCGCCGGAGCGCAGATAAGGCGTGATGTCCACATAAAAATTGGTGTAGCCGTAGGGACGGCTGGCCGCCGCGCTGCCGTTGACAAACACCTGCGCGTTGCGGTATACGCCCTCAAACTCCAGCAAGAGGGAAGAAAACCCCTCCGGAGGCGTAAAATACTTCCGGTATTCATAGTCGTGGCTTTCAAACCAGCCGATATTGTGGCGGCCTTTGCTCCGCAGGCTCCGTTTTTCCGTGAACATGGCGTCGTGGGGGAGCCGAACCGGTACACCGTCGCCGGAGTCGTCCAGCCGGCGGAACGTCCAGCCTGTATTGAAATCCAGTTTCTTCATAATTCCCTCCGCGGTCAAACAGAATGCAGTCATCGGAAAAACATGGAAGCGGGCTTCCGTGCTTTTCCCGTGACTTTGGAAAATTCCTCCCGGAACAGGCTATATGCAGCCTCTCCGGGAGGAATCCCAGTTCCCAAAGCTTATTTCTTCATCTTGCCAAAGGAGGCGACGATGGCGACGATGGATGCGACAGCCAGCAGCGCAATGGCGGCAATGGCGCAGGACGCGCTGGACAGGTTGGCAGCAGTCTGAACTTCAGCCAGAACTTCCTCGTTGGAGAAGTAGATGAAGGCCAGACCCTGGGCTCTGCCGGAAACCAGCAGCATGGCCGCGCCGATGAGAGCGGCGGGAGCGGCGATCCGCAGGGCGCCGGAAACCAGATCGACAATCTTTTCCGCAAGGGACTTCAGGGGAAGCTGAGCAAGAACAACCACCAGAACCAGACTCACCAGAGCCAGAACGGCCAGTGTGCTGGCGGTGGAAACACTGGCGTGCTGGAAGTAACCTTCGGCGTTGACGTTGACGATGTAGGCGATATTTCCGGCCAGGGCAAGCAGCAGAGCCAGAACCGTGGTGATGCTGCTGAAGGTTTGTTTCTTAAGGATAGCCATAGTTATACCTCCTCCTTCTTCTTTTCCGGAATCAGGGACAGAACCAGCCACGCGGCGGCGCTGACACACAAAACGACGGTGCAGACAGTGGTCGCGGTGGACAGGGCGGTATCCCACCACACGGAAACCTTTTCGGTGCGGATGTTCATGATGGCGCTGTTGGCGTAGGTGTAGAGCTGGTACTTGAGGTTCTGACGGGCCTGCTCCACCAGATCGGCGTCACCGCTGACGGTCTTGGGGGAGATGTGGCTCCAGGTCTTATCCACACCGCCTTCACCGGCGTTGATGTGGGCGTCGTCCTGGGCGAAGTCGGCCACCTGGGTGACGCCGGCCATGACCATGGCTTCGGGGATGAAGTAGAACTTGTTGTTCATCATATCGGTGGAGACCAGGCCGGTGAAGCCCCACTCGTCACGCAGGACGGTGGTCAGCAGGCTTCTGTTCATGGCGGCGTTGGTGGCGCCGATACGGTTGAAGGCGATCATGATGGCGGTACCGGTGGCATCGCTGAGCGCGCCCTGGAAGCCGCGCAGGTCACCCTCGCGGAGCTTCTGCTCGGTCATGTAGGCGGAGATACCGGCACGGTTGTGCTCCTGGTCGTTGGCGCCCATGTGCTTGGGGCCGTTCAGGATGCCCTTGTCGGCGCAGCCCTGGATGACACCGTAGCCGATGACGTTGGTCAGCATGGAGTCCTCGGAAACGTACTCGTAGTTACGGCCGTTGTAGGCGGTTCTTCTCTGGGTCAGACCCACGCCCCACAGGTGGTAGCGCTCCAGCCACAGACCGGAGTTGCCTTCGATCAGGCCCCACTCGTAGGCCAGTTCGGGGTTGAAGGAGGTGCCCAGCAGGGTCATGGAGTTGATGTTGAAGCCGTAGGTCTTGCCGGTGGCTTCGTCGGTGTACTTGGCGGTGAAGCCGTTGACGCCTTCGTTCTGGAGGACGATGGGGTTATCGATGTTGTCCAGAACATCGGAGCGGCTGCCGCCGTGGATCACGGCGCCCACCGCGTTGTCAATGGTGATTTCGGACACCAGCGCGCTCCAGAAGGGATCGTGGATGCTGGCCAGCTGGCCGGCCTGGATGCACTGGGTGTTGAAGGCCAGATCGGTGTTCACACCCTCGGCAGCGGGCTTGCCGGTCTGGATGGTGTAGATCTGACCGCGGAGCGTGGCAATCCACTCTTCCGCCTTGGGGCTGTCGCCGATGGAGACGGAAACCTTGTTGTAGTTGATGGGGTAGGTGCCTTCCCAGTCCTGACGGGACAGGTAGGTGACGGTGTCCTTGCCGGTCCAGTAGTTCAGGTCGGCATTGTCAAAGGCGTTGGTAACCACATTGCCGTGGTCGACGGAGAAGGTGGTGTCGTCGAAGGAGGAGCACTGCCAGACCCGGCAGGTACCCTTGGCTTCGGCGTCCATTCCGGTGAAGCCCTGGGCGGCCAGAATGTTGTTGACGGCTTCGTGAGAACCGGCAGCGACGGTGAAGTAGTAGTCACCCTCGTCCAGGATGTAGGTCTTGGCGCCCTTGGCGTCGTAGCTGGCCAGGTACTTGGTGGGAACGGTGATGGTGACTTCCCTGGTCTTGCCCGCCTCCACAAAAACCTTGGCGGAGTTCAGGAACATGACGGCGGACTTCTCCACGTGGTTCTGCTTGTCATATTCGGTGTAGGGCTGCTGGGCATAAAGCTGCGTCAGGAACAGACCGTCGGTGTCGGACTGGTTGGTGACCTCCACAACGGCGGTGATGACGCCCATGTTGGTCTTGTCCACGGTCAGACTCTTGATGTTCTGGGTGTACTCCAGATAGCTCAGGCCGTGGCCGAAGGAATAGACCACTTCGTCCTGATACTTCCAGGAGCTGCCCTGGGTGGCACCGGCGGAAGAACCGGCTTTGAAGGAAGGATTCGCGATGGAATCGTAGTAACGGGTCTCGTAGTACTTATAGCCAACATAAATGCCTTCGGCTTCCACAATGTACATACCGCCATTGTAGGTGCTGCCGCCGCCGAAGGAGCTGCTGCCGCCGTTGCCGATCTCCATGCCGGGGAACCGGGGGTCGTTGTCGGAACCGACGATCTCATAGTCGGCATACATATCGCCGCCGAAGTTCATCATGGCGGGGTGGGAAGCGTGATCCACGGGATAGGTATCGGTCAGAGCGCCGGTGGCATTGGCCTTGCCGGTGAGGACGTTGACGATACCGATGAACTGATAGTCGTTGGGGCAGCCGATGTAGGCAATGCCGTCCACCTCGTGGGCGCCGCCCTTGGCGATATCGCCGATCATCATGGCGTTGCCGGTGTTCAGCAGCACGATGACCTGAGAGCAGGTCTCCTTAGCCGCGTCGATGACGGCCAGTTCCGCGTCGGAAAGCTGCAGGGGATCCTTGCCGGTGGGGTTGCCGTTGTGATCGGTGGCGGAGCCGGGGGCGTAGGTGTTGCCCTCACCGGCGGGCCGGGCAAAGACACAGATACCCACGGTGTTGGCCTTGTCGATATAGCCGGACTTCCAGTTGGCGTCCATGCCGAACTCGGATACCCAGCGGTCGGGGGACGGCTCCGTGATCTGGTAGCCTGCCATGTCGCCGATGGTGGTGCTGTAGATCACATCATAAGCGGTCACGATGGTGATCTCGCCGGTCCACATGTTGGGCTGCTCTTCCTCGTGCTTGTTCATCATGCCGTCATAGAAGCCCTTCAGCTTCTCGTTGATGGGGACGCCGGCTTCGGTCAGGGCGCCCACCAGATCCACGGCATCCTCGTTGCCGGCCTTCAGGTCGCCGCCGGTGTAGGGGTAGGGGGCGTAGGCGGCCAGACCGAACAGAGCGACGGTCTTGCCGGAGGCCAGAGGCAGAACACCGTTGTCATTCTTCATAATGACGGTGCCTTCCTGACCTTCCCTGACGGCCAGAGCCTTGGCGGCTGCGGCCATGTCTCCGATGGTCGCGTAGTCGCTGACGAACCTGCCCTGACCATCCGTGGAAGTGATGTAGCTCTGGGTACCCAGAACATCATCCAGGTTGCTGCGGTAGGTTTCTGCGAGGCCGGTGCCGATGGTGGAAATCACCAGCAGAACTGCGGATAAGGCAGCCAGACCTCTCATGAGTGCGGAAATTTTTTTCGCCTTCATTGATATTTTCCCTCCTTGATTGACTTTGAGAAAGGTGTTCCCTTTGCGGATACCATTGTATCACAAGGATTTTTGCTTTTGTTGTTTTTCTCGCAATCTGTTCATTTTTGACCGCAATCTGTCACTGCTTTCTGTACGATATATCCAAAGGATTCGGCGTTTTGGAGAATCTGCACAAATTTCAAGCCGTGTTTTTGGCAGATTGACAGACCGTGCCGGCCATGGTATCATATCCGCAGGAATACATCACGCGGGGAGGGAAAACATGAGATCGGACAAAAAATTGCTGCTGATTCTGGCTCTGTGCCTGTTCCTGTCCGGCTGCGTCACGCCCGCGTCCTCCCCGGACACCTGCACGGTGCTTTTTGAGGACAACCCGGATCTGCTGTTTTCCCGGCAGGTCTGTCAGGTGGAACGCTTCGGCAGTCTGTCCGTGTCTGTGGGCGTTCCCAAGGGTCAGCGGATCGCCTCCGTCGGCTATGGCGACTATACCGTGTCCGCCAAAACCGACCAATCGGAGCATTACGATTACTATACCGTCACGCTGTGCCGGATCCGCTACAGCGCCCTCGTCCGCATCACCACCGCTCCCGCCTACACCACCGCCTATCACGGGGATGGCGGGGAAAGCATCACCGTGGAGGAGGACAGCCCCCATCTATACTTCAACACCCTGCCCTGGCGGGAGCAGTTCCGCCGGGAAGGGTATCTGCCCATGGGATGGAACACCCGGCCCGACGGCTCCGGCACCTATGTGGGCTTCGGCAGCCGGATCGACCACACATCCGCTTCCCATCTGGATCTGTATGTCCAGTGGCTTCCCTGCTCGGAGGCGGCGGATTTCACCTGCCGGATCGAAAACGGCGGGGCGGTCATTACCGGTTACCGGGGCAGCGGAAATGTGGTGATTCCGCCGGAAATGGAGGGATTCCCCGTCACCGCCATCGCCTCCGGCGCCTTCGGTGATCTGGACGTTTCCGTGCTGGCGCTGCCGGCGAGCCTCCGCACCGTGGAAAGCGGCGCCTTCGGCAAGGTTTCCGCGGCGGATTTTTACTTTTTCGATTCCGTGGAAACCCTGGAGGAGGATTCCTTCGGAAGCTACCGCTTTTCCTCCATCCACATTCAGGCGGTTGGGGATCCGGTCTATTCCGGCAGCTATTTCGACACCTTTGCCGACAAAATGGACTATCTGCGCAGCCTCGGCGGCAGGCGGAAGATGGTTCTGTTCTGCGGTTCCTCCGCACGGTTCGGCTATGACAGTCCCATGCTGGAGCAGGCGTTTCCCGATTACCGGGTGGTCAACATGGGCGTGTACGCCTACAGCAACATGCGGCCGCAGGCCGAACTGATCCTGCAGTATATGCGGGAGGGGGACATTCTCCTGAGTTCTCCGGAGCTGGATGCCATCGATACGCAGTTCTGCGGCGAAACCGATCTGGACAGGGAAACCTTCTGCATGATGGAATCCGATTACGATCTGTTTTCCCGGCTGGACTGCACCGGATACACCGGCATTTTCGCGGCGTTTTCCGCGTACAACCGGTCCCGGCGGGATATGACGCCCCGCTCCTATCAGGATTCCGCCCGGTACTATGACGAGGACGGCGCGCGGCAGCTTACGGACACCTATAATCTGCAGGGCGACTACATCCTCTACCGCCCCAACAATCCCGACCGCAAGGCCTTCGGCGTGAAACGCGCCTATTACAACGCCGGCCATATCCGCATGACCGACCTGGAGGGCTTAAACCGGGTGTATGACGCGTTTGCCGAAAAGGGCGTCACGGTCTTGTTCACCTACTCGCCCAGAAGCAGCGTCAGCGTTTCCGACGACAGCACCCCGGAAGCCATTGCCGCGCTGGACGCCTTCCTGCGGACGCATATCCACGCCGCCGTCATTTCCTCCATTCAGGACTCGCTGATGGATCCCTGTTATTTTTACGCAACGGATAACCACTTAAGCACCGAGGGTGTCGCCGTCCGCACCCGGCAGGTGATCGAGGACCTGCGGACGGCGCTGAAACCCGGATGAAAGGAGCGGCGGTATGACCCTGATGTGCCTTCAATATCCGGCGGTCATCATAGCCTTTGTCCTGTGCGAGCTGTCCGTCATCGCGGCGGCCAGGCTTCCCAGGCTGGGCTGGCTTCCGGCTCCGGCTGCCGGTCTTTCCGGCGCAGCCGCCGTCTTTTTCTGCTTTTTTTACGGGGTACCCATGGGAGAAATCCTTCTGCTTCTGCTGGTGATCCTGCTGACCGGCTTCCTGGCCGCGCCGAAGGAGGACAGATCATGAGCTTTACCGCGCCGGTATTCTTCCTGTTTCTGCCCGCCACGCTGCTGCTGTATTGGCTGCTGCCGCCCAAACGCCGATGGCTCCTGCTGCTGGCGGCGTCCTTCCTGTTTTACGCCTGGTTCAACGTCTGGCTGCTGGCGCTGGTGGTGACCACCATTCTGGTTTCCTACCTCTGCGCCCGGCTGACGGAGTCGGCGGAAACCCCGAAAGGCAAAAAGAAAGCCGTGGTTTTCAGCACCGCGGTGTGTCTGGGCATTCTGGCGGTATTCAAATACCTGGACTTCGCAGTGGGCTGCGTCTTTTCTCTGGCCAATCTGCTGGGCGCGGACGTCTCCTTTTCCGGGTTTCACATTCTGCTGCCCATGGGGATTTCCTTTTATGTCTTTCAGACCATGTCCTATACCTTCGACGTGTACCGGGGACGGGTGCCCGCGGAGAAGCATCTGGGCTATTACGCCCTGTTTGTGGTGTTTTTCCCCCAGCTTGTGGCGGGGCCCATTGAACGCCCGGGAGATCTGCTGCCCCAACTGAAGCAGCCCCACAGCTTTCAGGCGGAGGATTTCGCCGAAGGGGGCAGACTGCTTCTGAAGGGCTACGCCAAAAAGGTGCTGATGGCGGACTTCCTGGCGGGATTTGTGGACAGCGCCTACGGAAACGTGAACGGCGTGGGCGGCGCCGCTCTGGCGGCGGCAACGGTGCTGTTCGCCTTCCAGATCTATTGCGATTTTTCCGGCTATTCCGACATCGCTCAGGGCTGCGCCCGGCTGATGGGCATCCGGCTGTCCGACAATTTCCGCCGTCCCTATGCCGCCGGCTCCGTCCGGGAATTCTGGCGCCGCTGGCACATCAGCCTCACCGGCTGGTTTCGGGATTATCTGTACATTCCCCTGGGCGGCAGCCGGAAGGGTCGCTTCCGCACCTGCCTGAATATCATGATTACCTTTCTGGTCAGCGGCCTGTGGCACGGCGCCAACTGGACGTTTGTCCTGTGGGGCGGGCTCCACGGAGTATATCTGGCGGCGGAGCGGCTGATTCTGAAGAAGAAAGAGCCCGGCAAAGCCATCACCTTCCTGCTGGTATGCCTGGCGTGGGTCTTTTTCCGCAGCGCCGGCGTGCAGGAGGCCTTTGCCGTTTTCGCCCGGATATTCACCGCGTTCCGGCCCGGCAGCCTGCTGGCGGATCTGGCCATGACCCGGCTGGAGCTGGTCATCACCGCCCTGCTGCTGATTCTGCTGCCCTTCGTGGAGAGACTGCCCCGGATCTCCGGGGAAAACCGGAACCTCGGCGCCGCGGTAACGCTCTGGTATTTCGGCATTTTGGCGATTGTACTGTGCCGTTTTCTGGTGCTGTCCCGGCACGGGGAAACCGCATTTCTCTATTTTCAGTTCTGAGGAGCCTCTGAACCATCCGGCTTCGGCTGAACAGCGAATCTTTCGCTTTCCGAATCTTCCGCTGTCAGCTCCGGCCTCATGCTTCAGAGCTTCCCGAGGAGGTACCGGCACATGAAACGCAATTCCCCCGTCGTCGCTCTGACAATTCTCGCCGCGCTGCTGCTTGCGCTGCCGGTACTGCTGGCCGTCTGCGGCTTCGGATTGCCGGCCCAGTTCGGCCAGACCTTTTTGGGGGCGCTGCCGGATAAGCTGGAGCTGCTGCGGCAGTCTCAGGGCAGCCGCATCATTCTGGTGGGCGGCAGCAGCGTCCCGTTTTCCGTCAACAGCCCGTGGATCCGGGAGGCTTTCCCGGAGTACACCGTGGTGGATCTGGGTCTTTACGCCGACATCGGCACTCCGGTGATGCTGGATCTGCTGGAGGAGGAGCTGCGCCCCGGGGACATCGTGATCCTTTCTCCGGAGCAGGACGCTCAGGCGCTGTCCCTGTATTTCAGCGGGGAATCTCTCTGGCAGGCCATGGACGGCCATTGGGAGCTGCTGAGCCGGCTGCCGTCCCACCGGTACGAAAAGCTGGCAGCATCCTTCGCCTCCTTCGCCGGAAAGAAGGCGTACTATGCCCTGCGGGGTCAGCCGGAGCTGACGGGAATTTATCGAAAATCCTCCTTCAACGCCTTCGGAGACATCGATTCTCCGGAGCGGGGCGCCAATATTATGGCCGGCGGATATGATCCCAATCAGCCCATCCGCTTTGACGAAGACATGATCGGGGAGGATTTCACGGAATATCTGAACGCTTTCGCGGCTCGCTGCCGGCAGGCCAGCGCCCGGGTCTGCTACCGCTTCGGGCCCATGAATCAGGCGGCTCTGGCGGATGACGAAGGGAAGCTGGATGCTTTTTACGACGCGCTCAGCGCGAAGCTGGACTTTCCGATTCTGGGCGATCCGCACCGGAGCGTCATGGATCGGGGCTGGTTTTACGACACCAATTTTCACCTGAACGCCAGCGGCGCCGCCGTATTCACCAAGTATCTGATCGAAGATCTGAAGATCCTGCTGGGCGACACCTCTCCCACCCGGATCGAGCTGCCGCCCATGCCGGAGCTGACCCGTCCGGTTCCGATGGACGGGGACAATTCCTGCCTGGACTGCTTTACCTATGCGGAAACGGAGGACGGCCTGGTCATTGACGGCCTGACGGAGCGGGGCAGAAGCGCCGAAACGCTGGTGATCCCGGTTTCCCGGGGCGACCGGCCCATTGTGGGCATTTCCGAAACCCTGTTTGCCGGCAGCACGGTTCTGCGGGAGCTGACCGTGCAGGAAAACATCGGCGTTTTGTATGACGGGATGTTCCGCTCCTGCACCGGCTTGCGGAAACTGATCCTTACCGGCGGCCCCGGATGCTATACCGTGGGCGACGGGCTGCGGGACGGGGCGGACTTCCGGATCTGCGTGCCCGAAACGTTTGCGGATTCCTATCGCCGCCATTACCTCTGGCAGAAATACGGCAGTTTTATCGTGGGGTATTAGCGGCGGAAATTCGTTTGTTTTCCATTTTTTGTGTCGATTCCCGAAAAGAAACAGTCATATTCAGGGGAAATCCGGCAAAGATATGGTTGCGGAAAGAAAATCGTTTCTCTCGGGAAAGGGTTTTCTTCCCGGGAATAAACGAACAGGAGAGATAGGGTATGAAGAGCAACAACCAGATCAACGTCCCCCAGGCTCGTGAAGCCATGGACAAGTTCAAGATGCAGGCTGCCAGCGAGGTTGGCGTCAATCTGCAGAACGGTTACAACGGTCACCTGACCTCCCGGGAAGCCGGCTCCGTCGGCGGCCAGATGGTCAAGAACATATGCCCCATACGAACGCGGGATTTTGTTCGTCAAAACCGCGTTTCTGAGGGACATATCCGGAAAATCCGGTACATAGTCGCTCTGACTGTATAATAACCGCCCCGGCGGATGACCGTTTGAACTGCTCCCCGTCAAGTAGACAGTGAAAAAACAAAAAGAATATTTATAGGAGATGGTCTCTGCGTTGGCAGGGGCCATCTTTTCATGCGGCAATATGGAACTCCAAGGGAGTCATACAACGAAGCCGCTTCCGGTATCGTTTGGTGTTGCGGAAATGCATGTATTTCTCAATAGCGGAGATCCGTTCCGGCTCGCCGGTCAATCTTCTCGGAATCGGAGCGCGGATGTTCTTCAATCAGGCCTTCCATTTTTCGATAAAGCACAGTACCCCTCTGAAAATGACATTTCAAGTATGATTTGGCGGAGATTGTACCGCTTTTCATAGAAACCGAAGTCATACTGATACAAAAAAACAGTGTCTGAGAGATAAACTCTCAGACACTGTTCCGATAAATGCTGAATGGTATTGCTTTGCCAAAGGAATTGCCCGCTAAGGCTTAAACCTTCGTCGCGGATTTTTGCCTGAGCAGGGAAACCAGCAGCGCGCCGTTTCCGAGCAGGGAAACGCTTCCGATGCACAGCCCGATGACCGCAATCGTCCTGGTGGTATTCATCT
>JAQXIT010000149.1 GCA_029007925.1 Bacillota bacterium
GGTGGGCTTGTCCAGCGCAGCCAGAATATTCAGCAGCGTGGTCTTGCCGGAGCCGGATTCGCCCATGATGGCCACATATTCTCCGTCCTCCACGGAGAAATTCACGTTTTTCAGCGCCTCCACCCGGTTGCCGCCCAGGCGGGTGGTGTAGGTCTTTTTCAGACCGGTAACCTGTAAAATGCTCATACAAAAATCCTCCTTTGGAATTTCTGTACCCATTCTAGCGTAAAAGGGGGATTGCTCGCCATGGGATCGGCTTACAATTCCCCCCGTATTTCTTACATTTCCGTCACAACTACTCCACTTCCAGCCTTGTCTGCTCCAGACCGATGCGAACGGTGGTGCCGCCGTCGGGAACCGACGATACGGAAATGGAATGCCCCAGATTCCGGCAGATCCGACGGCACAGGTACAGCCCGATGCCGCTGGCCTTTTTGTCGCTGCGGCCGTTGCAGCCGGTGAAGCCTTTCTCGAAGACCCTGGGCAGATCCTCCGGAGCGATGCCGATACCGGTATCCTGAATGCAGAGGGTCTTGGGCGCCTCCAGCCGGATGGTGACGGTGCCGGAGGGTGTGTATTTCAGGGCGTTGGACAGCACCTGCTCCACCACAAAGGACAGCCATTTCTCGTCGGTGACCACCCGGGTGTCGATTGGCTCGTAGACCAGCTTCAGCCGACGGACGATGAACTCCCCGGCGAATTTGTGTACCGCCTCCCGGACAATGGCGTCCAGCGGCTGCTCCCGGATCACATAATCGGTGGAATCCGAATCCAGCCGCAGGAATACCAGCACCATCTCGGCATACTGCTCGATGCGGTTCAGATCCGAGGTGAGCTGCCTGGACAGCGGGGAATCCTCGTTCTGCAGGTGCAGCCGCATGGAGGCGATGGGGGTTTTGATCTGGTGGGCCCAAACGGTGTAGTAGTCCACCGTCTCCTGATAGCGCCGGTTCATTTCGTCGGTGCCGCGGCTCTGCTCCGCAGCCAGCAGTTTCAGAATCCGCTGATAGTCCGCCTCCGGGATGCTCTCCGGCTCCGGAAGGGTCGCGGCAACGATATCGGTCATGCTCCGGATGGCCGCCAGCGTCCGGTGGCGCCGGGATACCTTCCAATAGTCCACGGTCAGCGCCACGCACCCTATGAGTCCGCAAAGCCCCAGAGGATAGGCCACGGCTGCCGCCGGGAGACGATACAGGCAAAACACCGCGATATGGATCCCAGCGAACAAAAGAAACAGCCCGATGACCTTCCGCCGCCCCTTCAGATAGGAAAAGAACAGTTTCATGGCTTCCTCACTTGACGATGTAGCCCACGCCGAACTTGGTTTCGATAAAACCCGCCAGGCCGGCAGCCTCCAGCTTTCTGCGGAGTCTGCCCACGTTGACGGACAGGGTGTTCTCATCCACGAAGCTGTCGGTCTGCCACAGCTTTTCCATCAGCTTTTCCCGGCTGACCACGCTGCCCTTGCTTTCCAGCAGGGTCAGCAGGATCCGGTACTCGTTTTTGCTGAGAGGAATCTCCTTCCCCTGATAAGTCAGGGAATTGTCGCCGGTGTTCAGCAGAGCGCCCCGGTGCTGCAGCACCGGCACCGCGCCGGTAAAATCGTAGGTTCGGCGCAGCAGGGCGTTGATTTTGGCCATCAGCACGCTGCCGTCAAAGGGCTTGGCAATGAAATCGTCGGCGCCCATGTTCATGGCCATGATGATGTTCATATTGTCCGACGCGGAGGAGATGAACAGAATCGGCACCTTGGACACCTGACGGATCCGGCTGCACCAGTGGTAGCCGTTGAAAAAGGGCAGCGTGATGTCCAGCAGCACCAGATGGGGATCCCATTCCGAGAATTCCGCCATTACGTCCCGGAAATTCCGGACGCACCGCGCCTCCAGATCCCACATTCCCGCCTGGGTTCGGATTGCCTCCGCGATTCCCCGGTCGTCCTCCACAATCAGAATTCGGTACATACGCTCACCCGCTCCACTTTTTTCTCTATTCTACCGGGGAAATCCCCGGAATTGCAAGGAAAATTACACTTTTCGGATCACGCCGCAGGCGATTTTGGGGCCGGAGTTTCCCGCCGGCTGGGTGCTGAAGTCGTCGGCGCTGCCGTGGATAACCACCGTCCGCCCCAGAATCTCCGGGATGGAGAACCGATCCGAGATCACCGCCAGGTAGGCCCTTCCCCCACCGCCCAGCAGCGGCGGCAGATCCCCGGCGTGCCGCGGATGGGGCATATCGGTGGGATTGTAGTGGCCGCCCGTGTCGGCGAAATCCTTGCCGGTGCAGCGGTCGCCCTTGTGGATATGGAAGCCGAAAAAGCCGTCCCGTTTGGGCAGGCCGGAAACCTCCGCCTCCACCAGAACGCCGCCGGGAAGCTGATAGAATTTCACCGTGCCCCGCAGATACCGGGCGTCATCTCCGCCCCGGAGCTGCGCCAGAGCCGCCGGTTTTGCCAAAAAACGTGTCATACGCATCACCTCGTGTCAGCCTATGACGCGCCGGACGGTTATGTGACGGATTCTGCCTTTCTGCACCGGTTTAGGATGAGAATGCCGATCATCAGCGCCATCGGAAATGCCACTGCCGCCAGCAGTCCGGCCTTCAGCTCGCCGCCGAACCATTGGGAAACGGTTCCCACCACCGTGGGCCCCGAAGCGCAGCCCACGTCTCCCGCCAGCGCCAGCAGGGCGAACATGGCCGTGCCTCCCTTGGCGCAGCGGCTGGCGGACAGGCTGAACACCCCCGGCCACATAATTCCCACGCTCAGTCCGCAA
The DNA here is from genome assembly GCA_029007925.1 of Bacillota bacterium. Taxonomy (GTDB): domain Bacteria; phylum Bacillota; class Clostridia; order Oscillospirales; family Oscillospiraceae; genus Faecousia. The sequence continues at coordinate 2,775 of JAQXIT010000149.1, forward strand.
AGACCGCAGCCGATCAGCGACACCAGCGGCATGGGCGAAAACACGGCAATCAGATAACTGACGATGCACACGCCGTCGCTGCACAAAATAAATGTTTCCAGCGGAATTTTCCCGCCTTTTGTACCGTAAAACCACCGGGAAAGCCCCATCAGCAGGGCAAAGCTGCAGGGCCCCAGCAGATCGCCGGCGGTTTTGGAGACTCCGAGGCCCCGCTCCGCAAAATAGGAAGCCCACTGGCTCATGGCCTGCTCCGCCGCGCCGGAACAGATCATCAGCAGAACAAAGAGCCAAAACAATCCCATGCTCAGCAGCTTCCTCATGGGCAGCGCCTCCCCGGCCTCCGTCAGCACCCGGATGGGGGACGACGCGAAGAGGAACACATTGGCCAGCGGCACCAGCGCCCACAGCGCCGTCACCAGCCGCCAGCTTTCGGTGCCGGCGATCCGGAAAAACACCGTGGTCAGAATCACCACCAGCGCGTGACCCCAGCAATAGAAGGAATGCAGCAGGCTCATGGCCGCGGATTTTCCCTCCGTGGGCAGTGCCTCCACAATGGGACTCACCAACACCTCGATGAGTCCGCCGCCCACGGCGTACACCGCCACCGCCAGCAGCAGTCCGGCATAGGGCGAACCCAGCACATCCGGGAACACTCCAAGGCCGATCAATCCCACGGCGCTGAAGATATGCGCCGCTACGATGCACCTGCGGTAGCCGATCCTCTCGGCGAACCGGGCAGACAACAAATCCACCGCGATCTGCACACCGAAATTGAAGGTGACCAGAAATCCGATCTGAGCCACCGTCAGGCCGTACTCCTTCTGGAAGATCACGAACAGCAGCGGCGCAAGATTGTTGACGATGGCCTGTGTAATATATCCCACATAGCTGGCGATGAGGGTTCTTTTGTATTTGCGTTCCATGGGTATCCCCCGCTCCGACATTTTTCGGGGATGAGTATACCACAGCGCTCCGGCTTTTGCAACCGAATTCCCCGAAAAGACCCCGGCTGAAATCAAGCCTGGCAGCTTCGGTAATATATAATCCCACAAGGGATTTCTTTCGTTGAAAACAAACAGCCTTTGTCAAAAGACAAAGGCTGTTTGCGTTCTGGAGGTACCGCCCAGATTTGAACTGGGGAATAAAGGTTTTGCAGACCTTTGCCTTACCACTTGGCCACGGTACCATATGAAATAAGGAACGCGACGCGTTCCTTATCTTTTTTGGAGCGGGTGACGAGGCTCGAACTCGCTACCTCCACCTTGGCAAGGTGGCGCTCTACCAGATGAGCTACACCCGCATCTTGGTTCCGAAATTCGGAACCGATGGGAAAATTGGTGCCTCCGGTCGGAATCGAACCAACGACACGAGGATTTTCAGTCCTCTGCTCTACCTACTGAGCTACAGAGGCATATTGTGCAGAGCCGACGCTCTGCACAAATGCAAACATGGCGACCCGGAACGGACTCGAACCGTCGACCTCCAGCGTGACAGGCTGGCGTGCTAACCGACTGCACCACCGGGCCAGAGAGATGGTGGGAACAACAGGGCTCGAACCTGTGACCCCATGCTTGTAAGGCATGTGCTCTCCCAGCTGAGCTATGCTCCCCAACCGCGCCCCGAGGCTGAACACCTCAGCGACGGGTTTTATTATACACATACGGCTTTCTTTTGTCAAGCATTTTTTTGCGGATTTTCCGGGGATTTTTCGGACACCGCCGGGCGGGATTCATCTTCCCGCCGCGGTTCCGGCGGCAAAGGCCGTCGCCCAGGCAATCTGCAGATTAAAGCCGCCGGTATAGGCGTCGCAGTCCAGAATCTCCCCGGCAAAGTACAGCCCCGGCACCCGCTTGGACTCCATGGTCTTGGGATCCACCTCCGACACCTTGACGCCGCCGGAAGTAATGATGGCCTCGGCTACCGGGCGCTTTCCCGTGATCTCCACGGCGAATGCCTTCAGCTCCGTCACCAGTCCCCGGCGCTGCTGTCTGGTCAGGGCATTGGCCTGCAGGGTCGGGTCGATGCCGCATCTGCGCAGCATCACCGGAATCATGGAGCGGGGCAAGAGATCCGTCAGGGCATTTTCCATGGAGCGGTTGCGGTACATTTCCAGATCCCGGAGGATCCGGTCGTCCAGCTTTCCTTCCTCCAGCGCCGGCTTCAGGTCGATCATCAGGCGGCAGCTTCCCTTCAGATGGGCACTGGCGCTGAGAACCGTGGGGCCGGAAACGCCGAAATGGGTAAACAGCAGCTCGCCGAAGTCCCGGTACAGCACTTTCCCCTTCCCGTCCACCAGCTTCACGCCCACATTGCGCAGGCTCAGCCCCTGCATATCCCGGCAGTCCTCTCCCGCCGCCTCCAGAGGCACCAGGGAACCTTCGGTATCGGTAACGGTATGACCCAGCGCCGCCGCCATGGCGTAGCCGTCACCGGTAGAGCCGGTGGCGGGATAGCTGAGGCCGCCGGTGGCGAGAAGCACCCATTGGGCGCCGACGGTTTCCTGCTCCGTCCGGACGCCGGAGGCTCTTCCGTCCTCCGTCAAAATCTCCCGGACCCGAGCCTGCCGGACGGTGACGCCCAAGCGGCGCAGCTCACCGCGCAGGCAATCCAGCACCGACTGGGAACGGTCGGACACCGGAAACACCCGGTTTCCCCGCTCCGTTTTCAGGGGGCAGCCGTGGCTTTCCAGGAACTCCATCACCGCTTTCGGCGGGCAGGCCGCCATGGCGCTGAAGAGGAAGCGTCCATTCCGGGGGACATTCCGCAGAACCTCCTCCGGGGAACAGTTGTTGGTCACATTGCAGCGTCCCTTGCCGGTAATCAGCAGCTTTCTGCCCAGCCGGTCGTTCCGCTCCAGCAGCAGTACCCGCTGTCCCCTGCCGGCGGCGGTGATGGCGGCGAACATTCCCGCCGGGCCTCCGCCGATGATAATTCCGTCATATGTCATGGCGCTTCGACCTGCTTTTCGTACACATGATATTCCGCCCAGATCCGCTCCAGACTGCTGAAGGTCTTGGACAGTTCCTTCTCCCGCTGAGCTGCCAGTGCCACGATCAGCGCGTTGGTCACACTGAGGGGCGCCACCAGCGAATCCACCAGCGACACCATGTCGCTCTTGGCCAGCAGCACCCGGTCGCAATTCTGCCCCAGCGGCGAGAGCTTGCTGTCGGTCACGCCGATGACCGCGGCGCCGGTGGAGCGGCAGTACCGGGCACCCTTGGCGGTGGCGGCGGAATACCGGGGGAAGCTGAAGGCGATGACCGCGTCCTCCGGGCCGACACCCACAATCTGCTCGAACATTTCCCCGGTTCCCGAGGCCGTGATAATGCGCACATTCTGGAACATACAGTTCAGATAATAGCCAAGGAAGCCCGCCAGCGGCGCCGCGGAGCGGACGCCCAGAATATAGATTCTCCTGGCCTTCAGAATGGCGTTCACCGCCCCCTGAAATTCCTCCCGATCCAGGGTCTCCCCCGTCCGGCGGAGCCGCTCAATGTCCGCCTGCAGCACCGTGGACACCACATCCTGATCGCCGATCCGGTCGTGAGCCACCTCGATGCGCTGCACCGAGGTCAGGCGGTTCACCACCATCTCCTGCATGGCCTTCTGCATTTCCGGGTAGCCGTCGTAGCCCAGCTCCATGGCGAAACGCACCACCGTGGACTCGGACACACCCACCGCCTTGCCCAGCGCGTTGGCGGTGAGGAAGGCGGCCTTGTCGTAGGATTCCGTTATGTACTGCGCCAGCCGCCGCTGTCCCTTGGAAAAATCCGGTGCCCTGCTTTGCAGGAGGGATAAAATATCATGGCTCATTGTCTGTCTTGCCTCTCTTTGTCTTTCTTCGAGAATATCATAGCAGGATTCCTGCGTTTTTGCAAGTGTCCGGCGGAAAAATTGCAAAATCGGCAGGGCTCATCGGAGCCCTGCCGCTTCCTCTTCCGTCAGATACCGCCACTTGCCCGGTTCCAGAGCGCCCAGCTTCAGGCCGCCCTCGGAGATCCGGCGCAGCCGGGTTACCGTCATGCCGGCGGCCTCGCACATCCGGCGGATCTGCCGGTTTTTGCCCTCGTGGATGGTCACCAGAAATTTCGCCCGATCCCCTTCGGCACGGAGGAGCTTCACCTCCGGTCTGCGGATCATGGTGCCGTCCAGCGTGATCCGCCGGGTCAGCAGTGCTTCCGCCCCGGCGTGATATCCCCGCGCCCAGACCTCGTAGGTCTTGTTGACCTGATGTCTGGGGTGCATCAGAGCCTGGGCAGCGGCGCCGTCGTTGGTCATCAGCAGCAGTCC
>JAQXIT010000150.1 GCA_029007925.1 Bacillota bacterium
GGAGATCGGCTACCTGTTCGGCCAGTACAAGCGGATTCGGGGTGTGTATGAGGGCGTGCTTACCGGCAAGGGGCTCAGCTACGGCGGCTCTCTGGCCCGGAAGGAAGCCACCGGCTACGGCCTGCTGTACCTGACTCAGGAGATGCTTCGCTGCCACGGCCATTCTCTGGAGGGCAAGACCGTTTGCGTCTCCGGCGCCGGCAATGTGGCCATTTATGCCATCGAGAAGGCGCTGCAGTTGGGCGCCAAGCCCGTCACCTGCTCCGATTCCGCGGGCTGGATCCATGATCCCGACGGCATCGACGTGGAGCTGCTGAAGCAGATCAAAGAGGTGCGCCGGGCAAGGCTTACCGAGTACGCCGCCGCCCGTCCCGGCGCGGTGTACCACGAGGGACGGGGCGTCTGGACGGTGCCCTGCGACATCGCGCTGCCCTGCGCCACCCAGAATGAGCTGAACCTGTCCGACGCCCGGACGCTGGTGCGCAATGGCTGCATCGCCGTGGCGGAAGGCGCCAATATGCCCACTACCCTGGACGCCACCGTCTGCCTGCAGGAAAACGGCGTGCTGTTCTGCCCCGGCAAGGCCGCCAACGCCGGCGGCGTAGCCACCTCGGCGCTGGAAATGAGTCAGAATTCCGAGCGGCTCAGCTGGAGCTTCGAGAAGGTGGATCGGAAACTGCAGGAGATCATGGTGGGAATTTTCCGGAACGTGGATTCCGCCGCTGCGGAATACGGCGTGGCCGGCAATTATGTGGCCGGAGCCAATATCGCCGGCTTCCGCAAGGTCGCCGACGCCATGCTGGCGCAGGGCATCCTGTAATATCATAGCGCTTAAAAAGCCCCCTCAGGGGCAATGCCGCTTAGTGAACAGCTAAGCGGCATAATTCTACTCAGGCGAGGCAACGAGCAATGAAAGGAAAGCGTAGTTACTGGCCATTTTTTACAATCAGAGCATGACAACAAAGCGGATCGGGAAATCCGCTTGAAAAAGACGATTCAAACCAGAAAGATTGGATGCACAGCAGCAAGTCATACATAGCGCTTAAGTGTAGTAAGTTGTACGGTTTCTGCCCGTTTGCTCCGGGGAAATAGGAATCGGGATCATTTGGATTTGCCGCAATCTGTAAATCAGAACCATCAACTGCAAGGAGCCAAAGCCCACGGTATCTCGAATCCTCATCTGTTTTTTCGGTGAAATGCTGAAATAGCCATTCAAACGCTTCGGGGAGAATCTTGGCTCTGCGCTGTATGAAGGCAGAGGATGTGCCAATAGAAGGGTCTAATCCCAAGAAGTCCATAATCTCTTGGTTCAGCGCTCCACCCCGGAAAGCCAGAATAGAAGAAATCACTTTATGGAAGGGAAACTTTCTATTTCTTGTGTTATCCTTTCCGGAGCGTACTGAGAACAACCATTTGTAATCAGTCAGGGCCTGAATTACGTCATTAAGAGCTTGTTTTACCGCATTTGGTTTCATAAAAAATCCTCCTTGTAGTTTGGTGCGCCGGAACACACCTCTAACTACAAGGGTCATTTTGCTAACCGCAGTCAGCAAAATGCCGCTCGAAAGGATGCTTTTGTCAAGCCCTATTTTGAAATAATTACGAAAAAAATCCTCCTACCATCTCATTTCTGAGGGTAGGAGGATTCGTCAGCTGAACTTACTGACATTGACCCATTGGGCGGATTTTTTGCGTGGAAATCAGAACAGGAACCGGCCGGCCAGCGCGAGCACCAGCAAAAGGGCGGGATAGGCCGCGTATCGGGTCACTCTGTTCTCGGAGCCTCGCTCGCCGTTGTAGAAGTGGATCAGCAGGAAGGCAAAAGGCGCCATCACATAGAACGGAGAGAAAATCGTGCAGGCAAACGCCGCTACGCAGCCAAAAAGCAGCCGCAGCGTGGGCTTCTTCCGCAGGGCCCACATCACCGCCGTGAGAACCACCAGCGGGAGCCCTTCGTCGATGCGCAGCATGGCGCTCCACACCAGCGCAGCCAGCGTGACCAGCACCCGGATCAGGATTTTTCCGGCTTCCCGGCCCTCGTAGTGCCGGTAGAAATACAGGAGAATCAGCCCCATGGCCAGTCCGAAGGCCGGATTCCGGCTCCCCGTCACCAGCCAGCTTCCGCCCATGGCCAGATTGTAGGGGATTTCGCTGATTACCGCAATGCCCAGCAGCCGCAAAAGGTACCGGGGGAAATCTCCGGTATGGGTGAATCCCTCCACCAGCAGGAAGGCAAACACCGGCACGGCGCAGGTGCAGATTGCCTGCAGCACCAGTGCCACGGCAGCCATTGCCATCATATTAGGCTCCTGCAGCTTTTCCAGAAGCTGGGCGTTGTCGGAGGCGGACACTCCCAAAAAGCCGTTCTGCAAAATGGCAAAGCCGCCGACGCCCAAAGCGGTCATGAAAATTCCCCATCCCCAGAGACCGGAACCGCTGAGGCCGGAAGGTTTGCTTTCCAGAGTTTCATTCATGGGCTGATTTTCCTTTCGGTGAAATACGAAAAGTCCTTCCTGCCGCCGGGAGCGGCAGGAAGGTCAATCCTGTGTCAGGAATTGGGGATCAGAACGGCAGTGCCGAAGGCGCTCAGGTGCAGCACCGAGCCTTCCTGCGTGATGTCGTTTCCGTCCGCCGAGAGGGACGCCGCCATCTTCCAGCCGGCGTAATCGGACAGATCCACGTCTGCGGCTTCCCCGCTGATGTTCATCAGGAGGATGCAGTTCTCGTTGCCCCAGGTTTTCCGCTGGGCGCTGACGCAGCCCTGATTCAGAGCCGTCTCAACGGTGGTTCTGCCGTGGGAGATCACCGGCAGCGCATTGCGGATCGCCACCGCCTGCCGGTAGTAATTGTAGACGGAGCCGTTGTCGGCTTTTTGCTCCTCCAGGCTTCCGAAGGGATACTCCTCCGGCAGCGCGCAGCCGGGAGGCGGGGCGGTGACGCCGTCGCCGCGTTGGGCATTCCAGTACATGGGCGCCCGCTTGGAGGGATCATCGGAGCCGCCGGAGACCATGCCGATCTCCTCACCATAATAGATGAAGGCGCTGCCGCCCATGAACAGGTTCATGGCGCCGGCCAGCTTGGTCTTGGCCGGATCCCGACCCACGAAGCCCGCGATCCGACCCACGTCGTGGTTGCTGAGGAAGGGAGCGTCGATATAGTCGGGATTGCTGCTCAGGTACGCTTTGTCGGCTTTTTCCAGCGCGGCTGCATAGCCGGAGATCTTGTCGCTGTTGCCGGCGCCGCGGATCATTTCCACGATCTTGCCGCTGGAGTTGCCGAAGGGATAGTCAAAAATGCTGACGATTCCGCTTTTGTAGTACTCCGTGATCTGGCCGAAGGTATCCCACACCTCGGCGACCATGTAGACGTCGGGCTTCAGGGACGCGGCGGTTTCCTGTAGGAAGCGCAGTACCTCGATATTTTTCTCGGTATTGCCGGAGTAGAACTCCTTGGCGGCGTCCAGCCGGAAGCCGGCCACGCCTCTGTCCAGCCAGAACTGCATAATGTCCCGGATCTCGCCACGCAGCGCCTCGGATGCCAGATTCAGATCCGGCATATCCGCGGCAAACTGGCATTCGTAGTAGAAATCGCTGCCGGGAACCCGGCCATAGCCGGAGCCGCCGGTGGTGTTGATGTTGTAGTACTCCACATAGGGGCATTCCTTGGGATCCAGCAGAGACATATCCGCCGGCAAGAACTCCAGATACTCCTGCAGCTCCCGGAACCACCTATGCTCGCTGCCGGTGTGGTTCACCACCAGATCCAGGATCACCTTGATCCCCCGTTTGTCGCATTCGGCGATGAGGTCGTCGAAATCCGCCAGGGTACCATAGTCCGGGTCGATATCCAGATAGTCGGACACGTTGTACTTATGGTAGGAGGTGCTGGGATGGATCGGCATCAGCCAGATCCCGGTGACGCCAAGCTCCCGGAGGTAGTCCAGCTTGGAGATGACGCCCCGCAGGTCGCCGATGCCGTCGCCGTTGGAATCGCAGAAGGAGTACACGAAGATCTCATACCAGACCCGGTAGTTGTCGTCGGGGCTGGCGCCCAACTGGGCAATCTGTGCCAGCAGCTCTTCGGTGGCGGGCTTGCCCGGCTCCGTGGCCGGTGGCTCCGTGGGGGACACGGCAGGGCCGCATCCCGCCAGCAGCGCCGCGGCCAGCAGCAGGCAGAGCAGAATTTTGCTTACTCGGGCCATGGCTTATCCCTTCACGGAGCCGCTCATGGCTTCCTGATAGAACCGCTGCGTAATCATGTACAAGGTTGCAATCGGGATGGAGATCAGAACCGCGCCGGCGCAGAACCGAGTGAAATAATCGTTCACATATTCCTTTTCGAGCATTGTCCAAAGGCCGATGGAGGCTGTGAAATACTTGGAATTGGCGCGGACAATCACCTTGGCAAACACGAAATCCATCCAGGGGCCCATGAAGGAGGTGATGATCTGATATACGATCATGGGCTTGCACAGAGGCAGGGTGATCTTGGTAAAGGTCTGCCACTTGGTGGCGCCGTCGATATAGGCGGCCTCGTCCAGTGCTTTGGGAATGGTGTCCATGTAGCCCTTCATGATGTAGAACTGGGTACCGGAGCCGGCGGAGAAGCATATAATCAGCGCCAGGGGGATCATATTGCCCTCCGTCAGGCCCATAGCCTTCAGCAGATAGTACACCGCGATCATGGTCATAAAGCCCGGGAACATGGTGATAATCATGGCGAAATTCATGTAGGGCTTGCGGAACTTAAACTTCAGGCGGCTGGTGCAGTAGGACACGCTCAGCACGAAGAAGGTGCTGATCACGCAGGAACAGCAGGCGATGAAGAAGGTGTTCAGGAACATCCGGGGGAAGTTCATGTGGGTGAAGTCCGTAAACAGACGGATATAGTTTTTCAGTGTATAGTCCGTCGGCAGGAAGGTCTGGATGTACTGACCCTGAGTCGCGCGGAAGCTGTGCATAATCACCCAGAACAGAGGAATCAGCCACACCACGCACATGATCGCCAGAAACACATGGACAATCACATCCGTCACCTGTCTTCTCAGGCGAACGCTTCCGGATTTCTTCATATTACTCATCATCTAAAGCCCTCCTCGTCTTTGTAGGAGCCGGAGCTGCGGTAGGTCAACAGGGAAACGGTAGCCAACACGATAAAGGTCAGAATACCGATTACCGCCGCCATATTGTAGTCCTTCAGGTTGACCGACAGCTTATACAGCCAGGTGACCAGCAAGTCGGTATCACCCGCAGAGTTGCCGACCTGGACAGGGTTGCCTCCGGAGAGCAGGAAAATGACATTGAAGTTGTTGATATTCCCCGTAAAGGAGGTAATCATATAGGGTGTCATAACGAAAATCATGTAGGGCAGCGTAATATTTGTAAACTGCTGCACCACATTGGCACCGTCTATTCTGGCAGCCTCATACTGATCCGCAGGAATATTCTTCAGAATGCCCGTGACCTGCATGATCGTATAGGGAATACCAACCCAAAGGTTGATGATAATGACGGTAGCTCTGGCCCAGTTTCGCTCCGACAGGAACGGAATGTACTTTGAGATCCAACCGGCTCCCAAAAGCATCCGGTTGATGATGCCGTCATCCTGCAGCATCGAGCGCATAATCAGCAGGGAAACAAACTGAGGAATGGCAATGGTAACACAGAGGCAGCCCCGCCAAAGGCCCTTCAGTCGGGTAGTTGGTCTGTTGATAATGATCGCCACAAAGGTACCCAGGAAGAAGTTCAGGAAGGTAGCAAAGACGGCCCAGGTCAGTGTCCAGCCCAGCACGCTCCAGAACTGCTTGCCGATAGTGGAATTAAAACTCAGGATATTAATGAAGTTTTCAAAACCGATCCAGGAGAAGTTATTATCCAGATGGTTCCGGTCATAATCCGTAAATGCCATGCAGATCATATAGACCAGCGGCAGCACCGTGAAGGCCAGAAGGCCTACGGTCGGCAGTGTCATCAGCAGGTTGTGGATCTTGCTGTCAAACAAATCCTTTATATCGTCGATGATGGTATTGACAGGCTTGCCGTCCTTTTTCCGGCTGCAGGCATAATAGCCGCTGCATACGGACATTCTCCAGAAGAAGATAAAAAGGACACAAATTGCGACGGTGGCAACACCATAAAGCAGCGCCACCTGAGAATATTCGCCGGTTTCAATATAACCGTCAATCACCTCGCCCAAAATGGGGTGATTGATAACATTGGGCACTCTCTCCTTCTGTGACAACGGGAAGAGGAGGGACAGCCAATACAGGCCTCCCTTCGGCAGGAACATAAACCAGCCGAAACCGACCTCGATTGCAAGGAAAATCAAGCCCTTGACAATCTGACCGCTCATGAAATTGCCGAAGCCCATCACCAGGCAGGAAAGCCATGTGACAGGACCGCCGTTTTGCAGGGCGCTGAGCAGTGTATACTTCCGCCGTCTGTTTTCCGCAGCTGCCATTTTTACCAGTTTATTAGGCACAACATCGTCTCCCTTCGCAAATAATAACTCAATGGCGGCGGCCAGAACGTTCCAGCCGCCGCCACATCATTTCGATATCAAGCGGTCTTACTTCTTGATGGCCTTGTTCAGAATGTCGTTGAAGGCAATGGTCTTAGCCTCGGCATTCTCGTGGGTGACGGTGCCGGCAATGATCTCCAGGGCCAGAGCCTTGGCATTGTCCCACCACACGCCCATCTCAGGAATGGTGGGCTGCACGGCAGCGGAGTTGTTCAGGCAGTTCATCTGAGCCAGAGCAACGGGATCGGAGGCAACCAGATCGGCCAGGGAAGCGTCGCAGGGGATAACACCGCGCAGCTCGTAGCGCAGCTTCTGACCCTCAGCGCTGCCCAGGTAAGCGGCCAGCAGGTAGGAAGCGATCAGGTTCTTGGACTGGGGGTTGACACCGATGGCCTTGGAGCCGGCGAAGGCTCTGAGCTGCTTCTGCTCACCGTCGATGGTGATGGTGGGGAGCTGAGCAGCGCCGAAGTTGTCGCCCAGAGCTTCCTTGACAGCGGCAGCTTCCCAGTCGCCGGAAACGAAAGCCTTGATGGAGCCGTCCTTGATGCCGGCGAGACCGTTCTGGTCGTCATCCGCAACGAAGTTGGGGTTCTTCACCAGGTCAACCAGATAGTTGGTAACGGCAACGGCATTCGCGCCGCCGAAATCGAAGCCGGCTTCCGCATCGTTGGAGCTGGGTCCGAACATGGTGCAGCCGTTGGCGAAGTAGAAGGCCTGAGTATACCAGCTGTTCTGCAGACGGAAGGCAACCTTGCCCTTGGTCAGCATGGTCTCCAGGGACTTGATGTCGTCCTGAGAGAAGACGGAGGTATCATAGTACATCCACCAGGTGTTGCCGGTATAGGGGATGCCGTAGATCTGGCCCTTATAAGTAACGGTGTTCAGCATGGTCTCGGAAGCGCCTGCCTTAACCTGGTCCAGGACGGTTCCGGTGATGGGAGCCAGAGCGTTGGCCTCCACCAGTTCGCCCAGCTGATCGTTGGCGAACATGTAAACATCAGCGCCGGCGCTGACGTCGGTCAGGATGGTGTTCTTGGCCTCAGCCTCGGAGATGCCCTCGAACTTCCAGGTGATCTCGTACTCGGGATGCGCCTTGGCAAAGTTGTCGCACATGGTCTGCAGCCACTTGTTATTCTCGGACTGATCCTCGGCGGGAGCCCAGACGGTCAGGGTGATCTTCTCAGGCTCGCCAGTGGTGCTGGGAGTGCTGGGAGTGCTGCTGTTGGGCTTGGTGGAATCGGTACCTGCGGGCTGGCAGGCAGCGAACAGGCCGATGACCATGATGCAAGCCAGCAGCATTGCAATGATCTTCTTCATTTTGTTTTCCTCCTAAAAAATTGTTGAAAAATATGCAGTTACGGCCAATGGGCCGGAAAAGCCAGGATCTGTGTTTTCCACCTCTGGTGGAAAAACGGAAAGGGTACCCTTTCCGCGCGGCGGGGGCGAATTAGCGCAACCGCTCCCTCACCTGCTTAAGTATAGCTTGTCCGGCCTGAATTGTCAACTCTCCATATAACGAATTTTGGTTGTGTTTTTTGTGTATATTGCCGAAAGGTACCGGTTGTTCATGTAGAAAAAACAGAGTGCCCTCCAAGAAGGACACTCTGTTTTCCCCTATAACGTCTGCATTTCGGCGGAATGCTCGGCTTCACCGTTGACCGTGCCGGGTTCCCGGTAGGTCGGCACCGTTTCGGCAAAGGCCGACCGGACACGATCCGGGTCGCCCCCCGCCGCCGCCTCCTGCAGAATCCGAATCCGCCGCGCCACCTCCGCCCGGGACAGGGCGGTGTCGTGTTCGATGAAGATCATGTTGTTTTCCGTTTTTTCCTGTTTTTCCGTCCGGATCAGCAGCTCCTCGTACAGCTTCTCCCCGGGACGCAGGCCGATCTCCTCGATGCGGATGTCCTTGTCCGGCTCCAGATCCGACAGCCGGATCATGTTCACCGCCAGATCGTAGATCTTCACGGGCTTGCCCATATCCAGCACGAACAGCTCGCCCTTTTTCGCCAGAGCGCCGGCGTGGATCACAAGCTGGCTTGCCTCCTGAATGGTCATGAAATAGCGGATGATCCGCTTATCCGTGATGGTCACCGGGCCGCCGGCGGCGATCTGCTTCTTAAACAGCGGAATCACGGAGCCGTTGGAGCCCAGAACGTTGCCGAAGCGCACCGCGGCAAAGCTGGTGGCGCTGTCCCCCCGGCTCTGGACGATCATTTCGCACATTCGCTTGGAGGCGCCCATAACATTGACGGGATTCACGGCCTTGTCGGTGGAAATCAGGATGAATTTCTCCGCGCCGCAGGCTTCCGCCATGTCCGCCGTGTTGACGGTGCCCATCACGTTGTTCTTCACCGTCTCCGCGGCGCTGTGCTCCATCAGGGGAACGTGCTTGTGGGCCGCCGCGTGGAACACCACCTGGGGTCTGTACCGGCGGAACACCTCCTCCAGCCGATCCCGATCCCGGACGCTGGCAATCTCCACCGCCAGATCCAGCCCGTCCCCGTAATGCCACAGCAGCTCCTGCTGGATCTCGTAGGCGTTATTTTCGTAAATATCCAGAACAATCAGCTTTTTGGGGCCGCAGGAAGCAATTTGCCGGCAGATCTCGCTGCCGATGGAGCCGCCTCCGCCGGTGACCAGCACGGTCTTTCCGGCGTAGTAGTCCAGCACCTTCTGATCGTTGATCTTCATGGGCTTGCGGAACAGCAGATCCTCAATCTCAAAATTCCGGATCACGCCGGAGCGGCTTCCCGCGATCTCATGGGTCAGGCGGTCATAAATTTTCACCCGGCAGCCGATCTCGGTATAGCGGCGGTACAGCCGGGCGGCATTCTCGCTGTCGATGCCGGGAATGGCCACAATGATGTCGGTCACTTCATTGTCCCGGATGAACTGGGGCGCCTTGTCTCCCCCCACGACCCGGAGGCCGGAGACGGTATTGCCGATCTTTCCGGGATCCACATCAATAAAAAACAGAGGATTGTATTCGGAATTGGGATTGCTGCACAGATCGTTGGCCAGGAGGGTACCGAGCTGCCCGGCGCCGACGATGGCGGTGTTTTTCCGGGGATTGCTCCATTCCTCCCGCTGCATTTTCTTGTAGAGCAGCCGGTAGCTGAACCGGGCCATAAGGGAGGTCAACGCCGTCAGGGATGCCACCGTCAGAAAATGCCAGATGCCCTGATAGCTGCGGAACAGGTAGGCCATGCCCACCGCGGCCACGCCGCCCAGGCAGTCCGCCGTCACCAGGCTGAAGTAGGCCTTGGTGCTGGTGTAGCGCCACACCGTGCGGTACACGCCGAAGGCTGCCCGGAAGCCGAACATCCCCACAACCAGCAGCAGGGAGTTGAACAGATAGACCGCTCCGTCGTCCACCGGGATGCTGTGGTGCATCCGTCTGGCCATGAGATAGAACAGCGCGTCCACGGCAGCAAGGCACAGCAGGTCGAACAACGCAAGGATGGCTTTCCTGTACTTCCCTTCCATACGTCCCAAAAGGTTCATTTTCTTCACCCCCGGCAGCAACATCGAATACTCTTCATTTTTACCATATGATACGGGTTTTGTCAACGCTTCCGCGGAAACATTCAAAAAAAGCCCCCTGAGGCCAATGTCAGTAAGTTCAGCAGACAAATCCTCCTACCCTCAGAAATGAGATGGCAGGAGGATTTTTTTCGTAATGATTTCAAAATAGGGCTTGACAAAAGCATCCTTTCGAGCGGCATTTTGCTGACTGCGGTTAGCAAAATGGCCCTTGTAGTTAGAGGTGTGTTCCGGCGCACCAAACGACAAGGCAATGCCGCTTAGCTGTTCACTAAGCGGCATTGCCCAATGGGCGGATTTTTTGTGCGTGGATCGTTATTTCACTTTTTGCGCCTTGATTTCCCGGCGCTCCTCCTTGGTGCGGAAGAACCGCTCCAGGGTGGGTACCAGCAGGATGCAGATCAATGCCGCGGTGAAGCCGCCGTTGTACAGGCAGTAGCCGCCGTGGAGATTCGGCACACTGGTGACCAGCAGATAGTGCATCACCGCCGCCAGGAAGCCCCAGCGCCAGCCGTACTTGTCCGCAATGGGGCTCAGACCGTTGGCAAAGCACAGTCCCACCACAATGGCCTGAGAATGGATGGCGAAGGAGAACGTGCCGCCGGCCAGCCGGGACAGCCAGCCAAACCCGAAGGAGGCGGCCACATAGCCCAGCATGATAGGCCACACATTGCCCGGATGGGAGCCGGAATTGCAGCAGGCCAGCATACAGAAGATGACGCCGAAGGTGACACCGTTGAAGGTGGCGCCAACCAGGTTGTAGTAGGCCAGAATGAACAGGCCGTAGACACCCACATTCATCAGGAAGGTGGCGTTGCCGTAGGCGGAGGAGAAATTGGTGACCAGCGCCGGATCACTGAGCAGCCGCCAGTAATCCCTGGGCCGGCAGCCCATCAGGAAGGCGAAGATCACGCACAGCCCGAACACGATGCCGCAGAACAGATTGACCGTCAGCCGGGAGGCAACCTGCAGCGTGGCCGCATCGGGAGCGGCGGGAAGCGCCACGCCCATGGTCTTGAACAGGATCGCCTGCAGGAAGAAGGCCGTCATGCCTACGGGCAGGGCCGCGGAGTACAGATCGAAGCCCTTATGCACCTTGGGGGAGTTGGCCAGACCTGCCGGCAGGAAGAAGCCGATGCAGAAGCCCACAAGCAGTCCCAGCGCGATGCCGGGAAGATTGTAGCCCACGGCCTCCGCGTGGGGATAGCGGAGCATCAGATCGGTGATGAGGGGGGCAATGCCGGTGGAGAACAGCAGGGCGTTGACATTGTCGGTGATTTTTTCCTTCTTCACCAGACAATAAACCGCCACGCCCAGAAACGTGGGCCAGATGTTCAGAATGTGGATGCCCCAGGAGCAGAAGCCCAGGGTCAGGATAAAGGCCAGATTGGACACGTTGGTGACCTTCACCCCGGGCAGGCAGTAAAGTCCGGTGCAGATCAGCGCCACCAGTCCCGCGTTCAGGAAGGTGGCCGCGTAGCCGCCCACGGCAAAGTAGTTGGTGGACACCTTGCTGGGCTGGCTGACGATCTGCCACAGCCCCGTGAACATGGAAGCCCGGTCGGGCATACATACCGCCGCGATCAGAAAGCAGGCGGTGAAAAAGCCGAACAGCAGCTTCAGAAAGCTGCTCTCGGAAAGAGATTGGATTTTTTTCATTACGATTCCTCATTCGGGCAAAAGTTCGGACAGCAGTTTTTCCTGCTGTTCCCGACACCGGGCCGCAGTCTCCGGGGGCAGCGTCAGGTCGGTATAGGACAGCTCAATCCGGCAAACCGGTTCCCCGGCGCTGTCAAGCTCCGTGTAGGAAAGCAGATTGCCGCTTTCGTCATACGTCCATTCCAAACGATACTGCCGGGAAGTCCCGGTAAATTCTTTGGATAGCTGCCGGCCGGACGCGTCATAGGTACAGACGGTTCGGGAGAAAAAGCTGCCGTCGCCGTTTTCCACGCTTTCCTCCAGCATTTCTCCGGCGCTGCCGTAGGTATAGGCGTATTGATAGCGCAGCTCTCCGCTATCTAAATATCTGCGGGAAAGCATATTCCCCTCTGCGTCATAGGTATACTCG
>JAQXIT010000151.1 GCA_029007925.1 Bacillota bacterium
CCGTTGAGCTGGAAGCGGCCCAGGGTCTTATTGTAGGCAGCCATCTCACGCTCGCCCTGCAGCACATGAACCTCCACGGAGGTCTGGCCGTCGGCGGCGGTGGAGAAGATCTGGCTCTTGCGGGTGGGGATGGTGGTGTTCCGGTCGATCAGACGGGTAAACACACCGCCCATGGTCTCAATGCCCAGAGACAGGGGGGTGACATCCAGCAGCAGGATGTCCTGCACGTCGCCGGTGAGAACACCGCCCTGAATGGCGGCGCCAACGGCCACGCACTCATCGGGGTTGATGCCCTTGAAGCCGTCCTTGCCGGTGATCTTCTTGACGGCTTCCTGAACCGCGGGAATCCGGGTGGAGCCGCCAACCAGCAGCACCTTGTCCAGATCGGAAGGCTTCAGTCCGGCGTCGGACATGGCCTGATTCACGGGCTTCATGGTACGCTCCACCAGATCGGCGGTCAGCTCGTTGAACTTGGCCCGGGTGAGGGTCACGTCCAGATGCTTGGGGCCGGTGGCATCGGCGGTGATATAGGGCAGATTCACGGTGGTGCTCATCATGCCGGACAGCTCAATCTTGGCCTTCTCGGCAGCTTCCTTCAGACGCTGCATGGCGACCTTGTCGGCGCTCAGGTCGATGCCCTCGGTCTTCTTGAATTCGGCCACCAGATAGTTGATGATCCGCTGATCGAAATCGTCGCCGCCCAGATGGGTATCGCCGGCCGTGGCTTTCACCTCCACGATGCCGTCGCCGATCTCCAGGATGGAGACATCGAAGGTGCCGCCGCCCAGATCGTAGACCATGATCTTCTGTTCCTTTTCCTTGTCCAGACCGTAGGCCAGCGCGGCGGCGGTGGGCTCGTTGATGATCCGCTTCACATCCAGACCGGCGATCTTGCCGGCGTCCTTGGTGGCCTGACGCTGCGCGTCGGAGAAGTAAGCGGGAACGGTGATGACGGCCTCGGTGACGCTCTGACCCAGATAGCTTTCCGCATCCGCCTTCAGCTTGGACAGGATCATGGCGCTGATCTCCTGAGGCGTGTAGGCCTTGCCGTCGATGGTGACTTTGTAGTTTTCGCCCATATGGCGCTTGATGGAAGAGACGGTGCGGTCGGCGTTGGTGACGGCTTGACGCTTTGCCACCTGACCTACCATACGCTCGCCGGTCTTGGAAAATGCCACGACGGAAGGCGTGGTACGGCCGCCCTCGGCGTTGGCGATCACAACAGGCTCTCCGCCTTCCAGAACTGCCACGCAGGAATTCGTGGTGCCAAGATCGATACCAATAATTTTGCTCATAATCATTTCCTCCTAAAATATATGAAAAGATATTGTATACAAATGGTTTTTTATGGGATAGGGGCGGTAACGCCCCGGATCTGTCTTAGTTCGCCACCTGAACCATGGCGAAGCGGACGATTTTGCCGCTCACCCGGAAGCCCTTCTGGAACACCTGAACGATGACGCTTTCTCCCACGGTTTCGTCCTCGGTGTGCATCACGGCGTTGTGCAGCGTGGGGTCGAAGGTCTCGCCCACGGCGCCGAAGATTTCCACGCCCAGACCGGTGAAGATCTTCACCAGCTCATTCATGGTCATCTCCACGCCCTTTTTGAAGGCGGCGTCCTCGGTGGGCTGATTCAGGGCCCGCTCCAGGTTGTCGTAGACCGGCAGCAGCTTCTCCACCGCGTCGGCCTTTCCGCTGAGGTAGGAGCCTTCCTTTTCCTTGGCGGTGCGCTTGCGGAAATTGTCGAATTCCGCCGCCAGACGCAGGTAGGTGTCGTGCTCGGTATTGTATTTTTCCTCCCAGGGATCCGGCTTGGGCGCTTCGGGAGTCTGCTCCGGTGCCTGCTCCGGC
This sequence comes from Bacillota bacterium, assembly GCA_029007925.1. Lineage (GTDB taxonomy): Bacteria > Bacillota > Clostridia > Oscillospirales > Oscillospiraceae > Faecousia. The sequence goes on from JAQXIT010000151.1 coordinate 1,853, forward strand.
ACCTCGGCGGTCTCCACCGGTTCCGCGGTCTGTTCCGCTTCGGGAGTCTGGGATTTTTCTTTGTCTTTCTTTGCCACTGCTTATACCTCCTTATGGGGTTCCCCTTCCACCGCCTGGGACAGTTGGGGCTGCTCTGGTTTGGCGAAGAGCTTGCTGAGGCTCTCCGCGAAATAACTCAATCGGGCGGTGACCTTGGCATAGTCCATTCGGGTGGGACCCACCACGCCGATCATACCCTGCAAGCCGTCGCCGATGTCGAATTTCGTCATCACGACGGAGGTGTCCTTCAGCTCTTCGGAGATGTTTTCCGGCCCCACCAGCACCTTGGTGCCGTTCTGATTCTGCATGACGGCGGGCAGGTTGCTGAGGGCGTCCTCGTCCAGAGAGGTGAGGATCTGCTGGGCCTTGTCGATGTCCCGGTATTCCGGCTGATCCAGCAGCCGCACATGGCCGGCAACGGCCATATTGGTGCTGCTCTGGCGGCGGAGGGTATCCGTGGTGAAGTCCACGACCACCGGCACCAGGCTGGCGGCGGCTCCCGCCGAATTCATGACCCGATCCATAAGACCGGGGGTGAATTCCTCCGGCGTCAGTTGGGTCATGGTGGCGTTCAGCACCGCGGACAGCAGCTTCAGATCACCCTCGCCCAGATTCAGGGGCAGCTTGATGAGTTTGTTGACCACCTCATCGTCCGACAGCATCATTACCAGAATGACGCTTCCGGCTCCGGCAAGGATCAGCTCGAAGCGCTTGACGGTGACGCCGTAGCGCCGGGACGCCATGGAAATGGCCGGCAGGTCGGTGGCCTGAGAGACCATCTTTGCCACCTTTTCCACCATCTGATCCACCCGCTGCATTTTTTCCTCGATGGCCTTGTTGATGGAGCGGGTCTCGTCCATGCTCAGGCGGTAATCCGCCATCAGCTCATCCACATACAGCCGGTAGCCGGCGGCGGACGGTACCCGCCCGGCACTGGTGTGGGGCTGCTCCAGATAGCCCATGGCAGTCAGCTCCGCCATTTCGTTGCGGATGGTGGCGGAGGAGTAGTTCATGTCCGGCAGCTCCGCGATGGCCTTGGAGCCTACGGGTTCCGCCGTCCGGATATACAGATCCACGATGCTCCGCAGCACCTTCTTTTTCCGTTCGGTCAGCTCCATGACGCGCCTCCTTCCGTCTTAGCACTCATTCTTCCTGAGTGCTAAGCACACTATACATCAGAGTGCTAAAAATGTCAAGGGTCACAAATATAAATTATTTTTGAACAAAGCGCGGACAATATGCGCGGGGCATGAAAAAAAGCGTTTCCGAAAAAACGGATGCTTTTTCATCATAATTTCCAGCCGCCGGGGAATACTGGCCATGAAAAGGCGGTGGGGCAATGAAGGAATTTGAGATGAGTACGAAGATTGTTTCCGGCTCCGGAGCGATTCGGGCGCTGAAATCGCTGGGCGCCAGGCGGCTGCTGCTGGTGACGGATCCATACTTTATGAAAAACGGCACGGCTGCCCGGGTGGCGGCCGCGGCGGAGGCGGAGGAAACCGAAATCTTTGACCGGGTGGCGCCGGATCCCTCGGTGACGCTGGCAGCGGAAGGCACGGCCCGGGTGAAGGAATTCCGGCCCGACGTCATCGCGGCGCTGGGCGGCGGCAGCGCCATGGACTGCGCCAAGGCCATGGCGTATTTCAGCGGCAGCGACGCGAAATTGGCGGCGATTCCCACCACCTCGGGCTCCGGCTCGGAGGTGACGGATTTCGCCATTCTGACCCACGGCAGCGTGAAGCATCCGCTGGTGGATCGGCGGCTGCGGCCGGAGCTGGCCATTCTGGACGACGAGCTGCTGGCCCAGCTGCCGCCGTCGCTGGTGGCGGACGCGGGCTTTGACGCCCTTTCCCACGCGCTGGAAAGCTATGTGGCCAAAAATGCCGGCGCCGTCACCGACGCGCTGGCCAAGGAGGCGTTCTGCTCCGTCTTCGGGGCGCTGCCGGCGTCCTTCGCCGGGCGGCGGGAGGTGCGGCTGAAGGTGCATACGGCATCCACCATGGCGGGCATCGCCTTCACGCAGGCGGGTCTGGGGCTGTGCCACGCCATGGCTCACAGTCTGGGCGGAATGTTTCACATTCCCCACGGGCGGCTCAACGCCATCCTGCTGCCCTCGGTCATCGACTGCAACGCCTCCGCGGCGGGAGAAAAATACGCCCGGCTGGCCCGGGCGGCGGGACTGGGCGGCAGCGCCGACGCCGTGGCTCTGCGGAACCTGAAAAACGCCCTGGTGCGGCTTCGGAGTGAGCTGCGGCTGCCGGCCACCCTGGCCCAGGCTGGGGTGGCGCCCATGGGGGTCTGGCGGGAGGCCGACGCCATTGTAGCCGCCGCGCTGGCGGATCCCTGCTGCGAGACCAATCCCCTCCGGGTGGAGGATTTCATGGTGCGGCAGATTCTGGAAGAGGTGACGGGGCATGTCTGATAAGCTGCGCAGCGTGGGGCTGGACGTGGGTACCACCACCACCCAGCTCATCGTTTCGGAGCTGGAGGTGCGGAATCTGGCCGGTGCCTTTGCCGTCCCGGAAATGGCCATCACCGGCCGGAAGATCCTGTATCAGAGCCCGGTGCGATTCACGCCGCTGCTGGACGAGAGCCATGTGGACGGCAAAGCCCTCCGGGAGATCGTGGCGGCGGAGTACCGCGCCGCGGGCATCCGGCGGGAGACCGTGGACACCGGGGCCGTCATTGTCACCGGGGAGACCTCCCGGAAGGAGAACGCCCGGTCGGTGCTGGAAAATCTGTCGGAGCTGGCGGGAGATTTCGTGGTAGCCACCGCCGGGCCGGAGCTGGAAAGCATTCTGGCGGCCAAGGGCGCCGGTGCCGTGGAGTATTCTCTGGAATCCGGCAAAACGGTGCTGCATATGGACATCGGTGGCGGCACCAGCAATCTGGCGCTGATCCGGGAGGGGAAAATTCTCGCCACCGGCTGTCTGAACGTGGGCGGACGGCTGCTGAAATTCGATCCTTCCGGGACTATTACCTATGTATCGCCGGTGCTGGAGGGACTCTGCTCCCTGAAAGCGGGGGATCGCCCCGCTCCCGGGGAAACGGCGGCTCTGGCCCGGACGCTGACCCGGGCGCTGGAAGCGGCGGCGGGACTGCGGGAGGATCCGGCGCTTCTGGAAAAGCTGTGGACCCGGGAAGCCGGCAGTGTGGGGCTCTCCCCCGCCCCCGGCGGGGAAGAAACGGTGATCTCCTTTTCCGGCGGGGTGGCGGACTGCATCGAGTCCTCCCCGGAGCCGCTGGCCTTCGGGGATCTGGGGCCGGTGCTGGGACAGGCTATCCGGGAGAGCCTTCTGTGCCGGGGCGCGTACCGGCTGGGAACCCAGACCATCCGCGCCACGGTTATCGGCGCCGGGTGCCACAGCGCCCAGCTTTCCGGCAGCACCGTATTTTGCCGGAATGTGTCCTTCCCTCTGAAAAACCTGCCGGTGGTGCGACTGTCGGATGAGGATCTGGCACTGCCCACCGGGGAATTGTCCCGGCGGATCCGTGACCGGCTGGCGGGACAGGATACGGCTCCGGTGCTGTCCATGGCGGGCTTCCCCGCCCCGGGTTATCCCCGGGTGGTGGCGCTGGCGGAGGCCATTGCCGGCGGTTTGGGGGAGAACCCGGCTCTGATCGCGGTGGAGCGGGACATGGCCAAAGCACTGGGGCAGGCGGTTGCCCTGCGGCTGCCGCCGGAACGTCCCTGCCTGTGCATCGACCGGGTACGGCTGGAGGAGGGCAGCTATCTGGACGTGGCGTCGCCGGTGGGCCCCGCGCTGCCGGTGGTGGTGAAAACCCTGATTCTGGCGGGATGAAGGAGAACGGATATGGAAAAAATGGACTTACAAGCCGCCGTGGAGGCCGTGATGGAGCGGCTTTTCATTCCTGTGGAGGCCTCCGGCCGGCATGTGCATATCACGAAGGCCCAGGCGCTGACCCTGTTCGGACACGAGCTGACGCCCCGGCGTCCCCTGTCCCAGCCGGGACAGTTCCTGGCCGCGGAGCGGGTCACCCTGCGGGGGCCCAAGGGGGAATTCCGGAACGTGGCGGTGCTGGGCCCCGAGCGGAAGGAAGCGCAGGCGGAGATTTCCCTCACCGACGGGCGAACCCTGGGCATTGATCCGCCAGTGCGCCTGTCCGGGGATGTGGCAGGCTCCCCGGGAGCGGTGCTGGAGGGCACGCTGGGCAGCGTCACGCTGAGCCACGGGGTCATCGCTGCCCAGCGGCACATCCACATGACCCCCGAAGCCGCGGCGCGCTTCGGCGTTTCCGACGGGCAGCGGGTGCGGCTGCAGGTCTTTACCCGGCGTCCGCTGACCTTTGACGACGTGACGGTGCGGGTCAGCCGGGATTTCGCCGTCTACGCCCATCTGGATTTTGACGAAGCCAACGCCTGCGGCTTCCGGCAGGGGGATCTGGGGAGGCTTCTGTCATGAGCAGCGCGTGGCTGCTGGGGAAGAAGCCGCCCCTGCCCCTGGGCTTTTCCTATGTGACCCAGCCGCCCTATGACGCGGTGGTCATCGGCTCCCTGACGGTGTCCCAGCTCCTGCGGTTCCGGGACGAGACGGTGCTTTCCGCGCTGGCGGAGGGAAAAAGCGTGTACCTGTACACCCCCGGACTACCGGAGGCGCCGAAAAACCGGGCGCTGGCGGCATCGCTGGCGGCATCGCAGCGGGAGCTGAAAAACTGGGGCGTCATTTTCACCGACGGCGGACGGAAGCGGCTGATTACGGCGGAGGAAGCCCGGGCCCTGCGGCTTTCCGGGCAGAAGCCCGGAGCGGGAGCGGTGATGACACCTCTTGCCAGGGAAATATTGGAGGGATCGGATTGAAAATCGGAATTGTGACCGGCTCGGTCTGGGCTACCCGGAAGGCATCCTGCCTGCAGGGGCAGACCTTCCTGGTGGTGAACGTGGAGGACGACCGGGTGGTGGCGTCGGATCAGGTGGGCGCCGGTGTGGGCGACCGGGTACTGCTGGCCACCGGCACGGTGGCCTCCCGGTACTGCATGGACGCCCCGGTGGACGCCGCCGTGGTTGCCATCCTGGACCCGGAGGGGAAAGTATGCTGAGGGGGCGGTGTCATGTCCGCGCATGAGGTTCTGATCGCCGTCATGGCGGTTTTCGCGGTGCTGGGCGCCGTTGACCGGATCTTCGGCGGCAAAGTCGGTCTGGGACAGGAATTTGAAAACGGCATCCTCGCCATGGGCTCCCTGGCGCTGGCCATGGTGGGAATCATTTCGCTGGCGCCGGTGCTGGCCAATCTGCTGAAGCCGGTGGTGGTACCCGTATACCGGTTTCTGGGGGCGGATCCGGCCATGTTCGCCGGTACCATTCTGGCCTGCGACATGGGCGGCGGCCCTCTGGCCATGGAGCTGACCGACAACACCCAGGCGGCGCTGCTGGGCGGCGTGCTGACGGGCTCCATGCTGGGTGCCACCATCGTGTTCACCATCCCCGTGGCGCTGGGAATCCTGTCCGACGCGGATCGGCCGGCCATGGCCAAGGGGATCCTCTGCGGGATCGTGACCATCCCGGTGGGCGTGCTGGCCGGAGGCATCACGGCGGGCTTTCCCGTCATGATGGTGCTGCGGAACCTGATTCCCATCGTCCTCATCGCCGGGCTCATTGCCATCGGGCTGTGGAAGGCGGAAAAGGCCATGATCCGGGGCTTCGGATGGTTTGGAAAGGGCGTGGTGGCGGTGATCACCGTGGGCCTGGCGGCGGCCATCGTGGAGTCCCTGACAGGCTGGGTGCTGATCCCCGGCATGGCACCCATCTCCGAGGGCTTCCTGACGGTGGGCAGCATCGCCATCGTGCTGGCCGGTGCCTTTCCGCTGGTGTTCGCGGTGACCAGACTGCTGAAAAAGCCCCTGCTGAAGCTGGGGCGGCTGCTGGGCATCAACGATACCGCCGCGGCAGGACTGGTGGCCAGTCTGGCCAACTCCATCGCCACCTTCGGCATGGTGAAGGATATGGACGACCGGGGGAAAGTGGTGAACATCGCCTTCGCCGTATCGGCAGCCTTCGTCTTCGGGGATCATCTGGGCTTCACCGCCGGATTTTCGCCGGAAATGCTGCCGGCGGTCATCGTCGGCAAGCTGGCCGGCGGCGTCAGCGCCGTTGCCACGGCACTGCTGCTGACAAGAAAGGACGGGAAAACTGTATGATACTGAAAACTGTGATTTCCGGGAAAACCTATGCTTTCCGGGACATCAAGGACGTTCTGGCCAAGGCCAACGAGGAAAAGACCGGAGACAAACTGGCGGGACTGGCGGCGGAAACCGCCCAGCAGCGGATCGCCGCCAAGGTGGTGCTGTCCGCCCTGACGCTGGGGGATCTGCGGGAGAACCCGGCGGTGCCCTACGAGGAGGACGAGGTCACCCGGATCATTCAGGACGACGTCAACGAGACGGTCTACGCCCGGATCCGGGGCTGGACGGTATCCGACCTGCGGGAGTGGATCCTGTCGGAGACCACCTCCGGGGATGACATCCGCAAGCTCAGCCGGGGTCTGACCTCGGAAATGGTGGCGGCGGTGGCCAAGCTCATGAGCAATCTGGATCTCATCTACGCGGCCAGCAAAATCACCGTCACCGCCCACTGCAACACCACCATCGGTCTGCCGGGAACCCTTTCCTGCCGGCTTCAGCCCAACCACACCACCGACGACCCGGAGGGCATCACCGCCTCCGTGCTGGAGGGGCTCAGCTTCGGCGCCGGCGACGCGGTCATCGGTCTGAACCCGGTGACGGAGTCCCCGGAGCAGGCGGGCAGAATTTTGCGGCGGTTCCAGGAGATCAAGGAGCATTGGGGCATCCCCACCCAGATCTGCGTGCTGGCTCATGTGACGGCCCAGATGAAGGCGGTGCGGGACGGCGCTCCCTGCGACCTGATCTTCCAGTCCATCGCCGGCAGCGAGAAGGGCAACGCCGCCTTCGGCTTCAGCGCCGCCACCATCGCGGAGGCAAGGGAGCTTCTGCTGCGGGACGGCACGGCGGAGGGGCCCAACGTGCTGTATTTTGAAACCGGTCAGGGCTCGGAGCTTTCCTCCAACGCCCATCACGGCACCGATCAGGTGACCATGGAGGCCCGTTGCTACGGTTTTGCCAAGCATTTCCAACCCTTCCTGGTCAACACGGTGGTGGGCTTCATCGGCCCGGAGTATCTGTACGACGCCCGGCAGGTGACCCGGGCGGGACTGGAGGATCACTTCATGGGCAAGCTCACCGGCATTTCCATGGGCTGCGACTGCTGCTACACCAACCACATGAAAGCGGATCAGAACGACATCGAGAATCTGGCGGCGCTGCTGACCATGGCCGGGTGCAACTACTTCATGGGCATCCCCCACGGGGACGACATCATGCTGAACTATCAGACCACCGGCTTCCGGGAAACGGCCACATTGCGGGAGCTGACGGGCAAGACCGCCATCCCCGAAGTCCAGCGCTGGCTGGAGAAACTGGGCTTCGTGGAGAACGGAAAGCTGACGAAAAAGGCCGGCGACGGCTCCAGCCTGCTGTTCTGAAGGCAGGGAAACTGAAATTCGAGTGAGGGTGAACACTGTGAACAAGCAGGAATTGAGCGCCATGGTGGCGGAAATTCTGAGCCAGATGGGGCGGGAGCCCACGGTCAAGGGCGGCGACTACCGTCCCGCCGATCCCGGCCCGGAGAAGAAGGATCCGGGCTTCCGGGACGGGGATTTTGTGCCGGACGTGACCGCGCTGGATCTGCGGAAGCTCTATCTGGTGGACAGCCCGGAAAACGGGGAAAAATTCCGGAAAATGAAGGAGCGCACCCCCGCCCGGCTGGGCTCGGGACGGGCGGGCCCCCGGTACAAAACGCTGACCATGCTCCGCTTCCGGGCGGATCACGCCGCGGCGCAGGACGCGGTTTTCTCTCAGGTACCGGAGGATTTCCCGGAGAAGAATGGTCTGATTCCGGTGCAGACCCGGTGCATCGACAAGGACGAATACCTGACCCGCCCCGATCACGGCCGCTGTTTTGACGAGGAAAATCAGAAGCGTATCCGGCAGGCCATCCCCGGCACCCCCCGGGTGCAGGTGGTGGTGGGCGACGGGCTTTCCTCCGCCGCCATTCAGGCCAACGCCATGGACTGTCTGGCGGCCATGACCGACGGTCTGAAGGCAAGAGGCATCGAGCTGGGCCCCACCCTCTTTGTCCGCTACTGCCGGGTGGGCGCCGGTGACGCGGTGGGCGACGTGACCGGCTGTGAGCTGGTGTGCGTGCTGGTGGGCGAGCGTCCCGGGCTGGTAACGGACAAGAGCATGTCCGCCTATATCACCTACAAGCCCCACACCGGAGTCTCCGAATCCGCCCGGACGGTGGTGAGCAACATCCACGCCCAGGGCACCCCGGCGGTGGAGGCCGGCGCCCATATCGCGGAGCTCATCGACACGATTCTGAAGAAAAAGGTCTCCGGCGTGGGACTGCATCTGGAGGCGGTCACATGATCCCGGTGAAAATCCTGGCCGTCCGGTATCTGGCCAACGCCGACCCGGCTCTGGCCCGCTCTCTTGGGGCGCCGGAGGGTCTGCCCAGCCTGGCCATGCTGACCACCGACTGCGACGACGCCACCTATATCGCCCTGGACGCGGCCACCAAGGCCGCCGAGGTGGAGGTCTGCTACGGCAGGAGCTTCTATGCCGGTGCCGCCAACGCCTCCACCCCCAACGCCGGTGAGGTCATCGGCATCCTGGCGGCCGCCACCCCCGGCGCCGCCCGCAGCGGCATGGAGGCGGCAGTGGCGGCGCTGCAGCGGGTGGGCTTCGAGGAGACCGGCGGCGTGCCGTACCTTGCCCACACCGTCAGCAGCGTGGGAACCTATCTGGCCCGGGAGGCAGGGGTTCCCATAGGCAGCGCCGTGGCCTACCTGATCGCGCCGCCGCTGGAGAGCATGTACGCCATGGACGCAGCGCTGAAAGCGGCGGATGTTGTGTTATGTAAACTATACGAGCCGCCCAGCGAAACCAATTTCGGCGGCGGTCTGCTGACCGGCACCCAATCCGCCTGCGACGCCGCCTGCGCGGCCTTTGCCCGGGCGGTGGCGGAGGTCGCCGCCCAGCCGGCGGAACCATAATCCAAAATACACAAGGGAGTGACAACATGGACTTTGACAAGGACTTGGCGGCGCGGCAAGAAGCCCGGCTGCTGTGCCGTCAGGCGGAGGCAGCCCAGAGGCGTCTGGCCGAGCTGCCCCAGGAGGCGCTGGACGCCATGGTGGAATCCGTGGCCAAGGCCTTTTCCGCCGCCGCCCAGGAGCTGGCGGAACTGGCCGTCCGGGAAACCGGCTTCGGCAACCCGGAGGACAAAACCGCCAAAAACAAATTCGCTTCGGAGACGGTGGCCGCGGCCGTCCGGGGCATGAAAACCGTGGGCGTATTAAAAGAGGATCCCGGTGAGAAACTATGGGAGGTAGGTGTCCCCGTTGGCGTCATCGCCGCCATCGTACCCAGCACCAACCCCACCTCCACCGTATGCTACAAGGCGATCATCGCCCTGAAAAGCGGCAACGCCATTGTCTTTTCCCCCCACCCCAAGGCCGTGGAATGCACCCTGCGGGCGGCTCGGATCGTGGCGGCAGCGGCGGAAACCGCCGGCGCTCCGGCGGGCAGCGTAAGCTGCCTGAGCCTTGCCTCCATGGCGGGCTGCCAGGAGCTGATGTCGGCGCCGGAGGTTCGGCTGATTCTGGCCACCGGCGGCCCCGGCATGGTGAAAGCCGCCTATTCCTCGGGAAAGCCGGCCATCGGCGTGGGCGCCGGCAACGGCCCTGCCTATATCCATCATTCCGCCGACGTCTCCAAAGCCGTTGCCTGCATCGCCCGCTCCAAGAGCTTTGACTATGGCACGGTCTGCGCTTCGGAGCAGAGCATCATCGTGGAAAAGTCCATGGAGGAGGCGGTGCGCACCGAAGCCAGGCGGCAGGGCTTCTATTTCATGGACACCGGGGAGGCAGGGCAGCTCGCCAAGCTTCTGTTTCAGCCCAACGGCGCCCTGAATCCCGCCATCGTGGGCAGACCGGCACCGGCTCTGGCGAAAATGGCCGGCTTCTCCGTCCCCGACGGCACCCGGATCCTGGTGGCCCGGGAGCAGGAGGCGGGGCCCACCCGCCCCTATTCCATGGAAAAGCTGTGTCCGGTACTGGCGTTTTTCGTCATGGACAGCGAGGAGGCGGTGCTGGAGAAGGCCATCGAGGTGCTGACCCACGAGGGCAGCGGTCACACCTTCGCCATGCACGCCGAGGATTACGATGTGGTGCGCCGGTTCGCTCTGAAAATCCCCGTATCCCGGTTTCTGGTGAATACCCCGGCGGCACTGGGGGGCATCGGCGCCACCACGGCCCTCTTCCCCGCCCTGACGCTGGGCTGCGGCGCGGTGGGCGGCAGCTCCTCCTCCAACAACATCTCCCCGCTGGATCTGATTAACATCCGCCGGGTGGCCTGGGATCGGGAGGAGCGGAAGCCGGACACCGTGGATCCCCGGCTGGTGGAGATTCTCACCGCCAAAATTCTGGAGCGGCTGAAATAAACCGATTGATGAAAGGAAGCAACTGTTATGGACACGAATTCTCTGGGTATGATCGAAACGAAAGGTCTTGTGGGCGCCATTGAGGCGGCGGACGCCATGGTGAAATCCGCCAATGTGCAGCTCGTGGGCAAGGAACAGGTGGGCGGCGGTCTGGTGACCGTCATGGTGCGGGGCGACGTAGGCGCCGTCAAAGCCGCCACCGATGCCGGTGCCGCCGCGGCGGAGAAGGTTGGGGAGCTGATTTCCGTCCACGTCATCGCCCGTCCCCATTCCGAGGTGGACGCCATTCTGCCCAAGGATCGCAGAAACACGCCCCCCGCTAAGGCCTGATGCTCTACACCGAGCAGTCCGTCCGGGACAACATCCGCAATCGGGAGGGGCGGCGGGTATTCTATCTGGGGAAGGACGACCGGCTCACCTCCGGCGCCCGGGACTTCCTGCGGCGGGAGCGGATTGAGATCCTCCCGGCGGAGGAAGCCAGGCCCGCCGTCTACCGGCTGCCCTGCGGAGCGGTGCTTTCGGAAAAGCCGGAGCATATGACCCATCTGAGCGGGGATCTGCTGGTCAGCAAAGCCCATCCCCGGATCGCCTTCCGGGGCGCCATGGATACACTGGAGTCGGAATTGTTGTTATGTCAACTTGAAGTCCCGGCGCTCCGGCAGGAGCTGGAGGAAATCCTGACGCTGGCCCGGCGGCTGATCCGCTGCGAGGTGCTGGAGGAGCCGGTGCCGGAGGGGAAGCTCTGCGGTCTGACGGAGGCGGAGCAGCGCCGGCACAGTCACCGCCCCCAGGATTTCTACGGCCAGCCCCACTTTATGCCCCAGTACACCGACGGCCCGGAGATCCTGCGGCTCAACCGGGCCCGCTGCGCCGCCAGAGCCGCGGAGCTGAAGGCCGCTGCGGCCTTTATCGACGCCGAGGGACGGGCCGCCCGGGAGGATCTCCTGCGGGCGCTGAACCGGATGAGCAGTATGCTCTATATCCTGATGATCCGCCTCCGCGCCGCCAGAAAGTAAAACAGGGCAGCGTCCGAACATGGACGCTGCCCTTTCTCTCAGGAAAGATTCAGCTTCTTGCGCATCAGCCACACGGACAGGATATATCCGCCCAAGGCCAGCGCCAGCTGCAGCAGGATCTGGATCCCATAGCTGATCTGCGCCGACTGAACCATGGCATCGCTGCCGGCTCCGATGCCGGAAATGGCGCCAAGGAAGGTCAGCACCGTGGTGAAAATGCCGGAAACCATGGTGAAACCGTAATATACGCCGAAGGACGCCAGAATCTTGTGCTTCTTGGCCAGCACGGAGCCCACCGTCAGGCAGGTCATGGCAATGATATGTCCGGAAAAGAGATTCGCAATGGCCCGGATCAGGGTGATGGGCCAGCAAGCCTCCTTCAGAAGGTCCTGATCCAGCCGAAAAAACCACCGCAGCATCTCCTGCAGCCCGGACCACACCTCCGTGTTGACCAGCCCCTCCGTAGCGGTGCCGAACAGCGCCACGATCCCCACCACCGCCGCGGTCACCGCGCCGGTAATCAGCGACCAGGCCACCATATTCAGCAGCGCGGAAAGGAAAATCTGGTGGCAGTTCACCGGCAGCGTGAAGGTCAGGTAGCCCTCGTCGGTGAATTTATTCCGGTAAAACCGGGCCAGCAAAAGAATCCGGCTGCCCACCGCGTAGGCAATCAGGGCGACGGCAAGGAAAAAGAGCATGGTACCCAGCGCCACCGGCACCAGCGGATACCCATTCCCGCTCATTTGATCGCCATAGTTGTTAAGGATCCGCAGAATCACCGTGCCCAGCACGCTGAGCCCCAGCGCCGCGAGGCTCAGGATCCCCAGCAGGCCCGCGGTGGACTTCCACTCATGCTTCAGCAGTTTGGCAAACATCTGAACACCTCCCGGAACAGCTCATCCAGCGATTTTCCGCTTTCCTCCCGAGCCTGCGCCACATCGCCGCTGCGAACCACAAAGCCCTGCTGGAGGAACACGAAGGCATCCAGCACCGGCTCCACATCCGCGATGAGATGGGTGGAGATCACCACCGTAGCCTCGGGATCATAGTTGGTCAGGATCGTATGGAGAATATAGTCCCGCGCGGCGGGATCCACACCGCCGATGGGCTCATCCAGCAGATAGAGCTTGGCCCGCCGGGACATGACCAGCACGAGCTGCACCTTCTCCCGGGTGCCCTTGGACAGAGTCCCGAAGCGGACATCGGGATCGATTCCCAGCACCCGCAGCATTCCTTCCGCCCGGCTCCGGTCGAAATCGGCGTAAAAGTCCTGAAAATAATCCAGTTGATCCCGCACCTTCTGCCGGTTGTTGAGATAGGTTCTGTCCGGCAGGTAGGAAACAAGCGCCTTGGTAGCCTCCCCAACCTCCTGCCCGCAGATGCGGATGGTGCCGGATGTGGGGGTCAGCAGGCCGGCGCACAGCTTCAGCAGGGTGGTTTTTCCGCTGCCGTTGGGGCCCAGCAGTCCGACAATCCTGCCCTTCGGCAGCTCCAGGCACAGGCCGTTCAGAGCCGGGGTGCCGCCGTAGCGTTTGGTCAGGCCAACCGTTTCCAAAATCGCGTCCATGTACATTCCTCCTTCCAAATTAGACGAATGGCGTGTCCGGGGACACGCCATTCGGTTGGGATATGATTACTTCTTTTTCTTGCCCTTGACGACAGCCACCACGGCTGCGCCGGCAGCGGCGACGGCGGCGGCAATTCCGCCGATGATGCCCCAGGGAGTCCTGGACGCGGTGCCCTCACCGGGCTCGGAGGGCTGGGTCGGATCGGTGGGAGCCGGCTCAGCGGCATCCTCCTGCACCAGCACCAGGGCGGAGATGGGCGCCACCGTAGCGGTGCCGCTGACGGTCTCCAGGATCTCGGTGCCGGCCTTCTCGCCGTTGATATACACGTTCCAGCTTCCCTCCGGCAGAGTGACTGTCTGGGCGCTGTTGTTGGCGTTGAACACCACAAAGAGGTTCTTGGCGGTCTCGCCGTTGATACCGCCGGCAATCCGGAAGCCCACCACATTGGCGTTCAGGCCGGTGACTTCCTCCACGCTGCTGCTGACGTCGGCAGCGTTGGTCAGCCGCAGGGCAGGATGCGCCTTGCGGAAGGCGATGAGTCCCTTGTAGTAGTTGCAAACATTCCGGTACTCTTCGCTGTTCAGGTCATCCCACTTCAGGCTGTTGACGGCGTCGCTGGCGGAGTAGCTGTTCTCGTTGAAGGTGCCGTCGCCGTTGGGCTTGGAGCGGAGCATTTCCTCGCCGGCCTGCAGGAAGGGCACGCCCTGGGAGGTCATATAGATGGCCGCCGCCAGATTGTTCATCCGGATCTGATCCTGCCGGGAAGCGCCGGAGGTGGAGATCACGATGCGGTCAAAGAGGGTATTGTTGTCATGGCAGGAAGCGTAGTTGATGGTCTGGGTGGGGGTGCGGCACCAGGACACATGGCCCTTGAAGCAATCCCGCAGGGCGGCTTCCTTACCCGTCGCGCCGGATACAAAGCCGGTACCCTTGTCGAATACGGAGCCCTTCAGCAGATCCCGGATGGTATCGTTGAAGAAGGCGAACTCCGGAACCTTGGAGGAGTTGGCCTGGGTGGTCATGGTATAGCCGGTCTTGGTGACGTTGGTGCTCATGGTCCAGCCTTCGCCGTAGAAAAACACGTTGGGATGGGTCTTGTGGACTTCCTCGATGATGGCGTTGATGGTCTGGGTGTCGATCAGGCCCACCAGATCGAAGCGGAAGCCGTCGATGTGGTACTCATCCGCCCAGTATTTCACGGAATCCACAATATACTTGCTGACCATGGCCCGCTCGGAGGCGGTGTCGTTGCCGCAGCCGGAGGCGTTGGAATTGGGACGGGAGAAGTAGCCGGGAACGATCTGATTGAAGCAGAAGCTGCCGGCGCTGTACACATGGTTGTACACCACGTCCATGACCACGCTGATGCCGTTGTCGTGGAGGCCCTTGACCATCTGCTTGAACTCGCTGACCCGGACTTCGCCGTTGTAGGGATCGGTGGCGTAGGAGCCCTCCGGCACGTTGTAGTTCACGGGATCATAGCCCCAGTTGAACTGGCTGCCCTTCCCCGTCTCGTCCACGGAGCCAAAGTCGTAGACGGGCAGCAGGTGCAGGTGGGTGATGCCCAGCTGACGGATATGGTCCAGGCCGGTGGAATTGCCGCCCTTGGTTTTGGTTCCGGTTTCCGTCAGGCCCAGGAATTTGCCCTTGTGTTTGATCCGGGAGCTGCGGTGCTTGGCCAGGTCCCGGATGTGCAGCTCGTAGATCACTGCGTCGGTGATGGGGCTGCCGGCATGGGGATCGGAATCGGTTTCCCAGAGCGCCGGATCGGTGCTTTTCAGGTCCAGGATCATGGCCCGGTCCCCGTTGACACCGGTGGTTCTGGCATAGGGGTCACAGGCTTCGCAGATGCTCCCGTCCACCATCACAAGATAGGTGTAGTACAGGCCGTTCAGATCCCCCT
>JAQXIT010000152.1 GCA_029007925.1 Bacillota bacterium
CACCCTCTGCCCTGTCGGCGCCCTCCTCGGGCTCGTCTCACGCCACGCGCTCTACCGCCTCGCCATCGGCGACGGCTGCACCCGCTGCGGCAAATGCGCGGCCGCCGCACTTGCAGCGGAATTCCTCCCGGGTGAACCACCGGATTTCATTCCAGAAGGTGCCGGTGTCCGGCTTTTCCGGCTTCACAGCCGTCCCGGAAACGGCGGCCACCAGGCCCTCGGGGCCCAAGCCGAAGTCTTCCCGGAACCGTTCCAGCGCCGCCCGGGTTCTGGGGCCGTCCCGGCCGTCGATGGGGCCGGGGGCATAGCCCAGATAGCCCAGCAGACACTGCTGCTGATAGATGCTCATCTCCCCACTCAAAGCGTCACCGCCTCCCAGCCCGCCGGGTACTCCTCCGGGGTATAGACATTGGCGTCGATCACGGAGCGGTAGAGCACCTTGCCCCACCAGCCGCACTCATCCAGCGCAAAGGCCGTGCCTGCGGTGATGGTCTTGGGGATGATGCGCAAGCCCTCCCGGTAATCGATGTCCTCCCAGAGGTCGGGGGCCCGGTCCGGGTTATTTTCCCCGGTGTCCCAGAGGTCCACCGCCGCCCGTTTGAGCTGTCCGTTCCAGTTGACCCGGGTACCGGCCTTCACCAGAGCGCCGCTGCACCTCAGTCTGGGATAGAGCCTGACGCCCCGGCTGGCCTGGGCATCGGAGGCGTTTTCCCGCAGGGCGATCAGCGCCGCCACCACCGCCTTGGCTTCCTGTCTTGTCATTTACAGCACCTCCTCCACCATGGACTGAAATTCCGCGCTTGACACCGTTGATGTATCCATGCGGATGCTGCTGATGGTGAGACTGACGGTTTTGTTATACCAGGAGATCGCGCCCAGGACGATGTAATAGCTACCGTTCACGGCGGATACATCCACGTCCATGGACCCGGCGGAAATCTCGTCAGCCGTGGCGACCCTGTCCACCACATCGCCAGCCACCGCAGATGCTCCGATTTCATTCTGGACATACAGCGACAGCTGTGAGCCGGTTGCGATACCATAGGACGCGAATTCGATGTGCAGAAAATCAACGCCGGTCAGGTCGATCTTCTCCTTGGAGCGCAAACCGACGCCCTTGTTGACTCCGGAGTAACCGCCAAAAAACACATCGTCGGTGAATCTGCAGTCTCCCATGGTGTAGGAATCGGATGCTTCCATCACCTTGGAAAATTCCCAGCTGTCCGTCGGCGGAAAAATCACATCCGCACTGCTTCCGCCTGCATCCATTGCCAGGATGGCCTGGGCCATGTCCGCGGTCCGGTAGGTCTCCGTCAGCCCGTTCTTCTCCCGGATGGCGTCGGCGATGGCCTGAATGTTGGCTTCTTCATAGAGCTTCTTCGCCATCAGTAGCTCACCTCGTCTCCCACCGGGATGGCAGCCAGAACATCGTCAATCATGGCCTGCCTTTCCGATGCCGTCCAGTAGTCCGTACCCTTCACCGGGGTGCGGCCTGCTGCGCCGGTGTCTCCCTTTGCCCCCGTGTCTCCCTTGGCGCCGGTGTCGCCCTTTGGCCCCTTGATGTTCGCCGGGACAACGGCGGGCATACCGGACTTGGATGCCGTCCAGCTCAGGTTGCCGTCCGGGTCCACGCCGGGGATGTAATAGCCCCCATCCTCCCCGGAGCCGCCGCCGGGGACTGCGGGGTATTCGATTTCGTCCGTTCCCGCGCTGCTGCAGCGGATCACGCCGCAGTCGGCCCAGTTGGTGGGGATCACCGGATCACCGTCATCGTCCCGGCCCTCCATGGCAATGTACAGGTGCTGCCCCGGCACCAGCACCCCGCCGGGCACCACGGCGCTGTCCTCCACCCCCGATACTGCGCTTCTGGAAACCGGCGTCATGAACACGATGGTCCTCAATAGCCCGTCCCAGGCGCTGTCGCAGGTGATCTCCACCGGGATTCCCACAGCCCCGGCGGTGATGGCCCCATCCACCCTCGCCCGGGCGGTGGCCCCCTGGCAGAATAGTCTGATTGTTGTCATTGTTCCTCCTTTATGGATCGTCTGTTATGTTTCTGACAGCGCAGGAGCGTGGAGATATGAGATATGAGATATGAGATATAAGATAT
>JAQXIT010000153.1 GCA_029007925.1 Bacillota bacterium
TATTACGGTGCATCTGACGATTTTTCACGCGGCCATAGCGGAAGGTGTTCCGCAGAAGCTGGAACACAAGGAGATACGGTGGATCTCCCCGGGGGAAATCCGGGACTTTGATTTCTGTCCGGCAGATCAGGCCATTCTGGAGAAGATCAGAAGGGAGCATTCCCATGGTTAGACCGTTGATCCACGATCCCGTTTTTTTGGCGCAGAAGTCGGTGCCCGCGACGAAAGAAGATTTGCAGGCAGCCCGGGATTTGCTGGACACGCTGACCGCCCACAAGGAAACCTGTGTCGGCATAGCGGCGAACATGATCGGTGAAAGCAAGCGGATCATAGCCTTTGACAACGAAGGCACCTACATGGTCATGCTGAATCCGCGGATTGTCAGCCGGTCGGGGGAGTACGAGACGGAGGAAAGCTGCCTTTCTCTGCTGGGAGGCCCCCGCAAGACAAAGCGGTATCAGAAGATCAAGGTGCAGTATCAGACGGCGGACTTGCAGACCCGGCTGAAAACCTTCACCGGCTGGACGGCGCAGATTATCCAGCACGAGATAGACCATTGCGACGGGGTGTTGATATGAAAAAAGTGAAAATCACGGCCCTGCGTAAGGCCTGCTACCCGGATCTGATGGCGCGCTACGAGAATCCCATCGAGCACGCCTGTGATGTGCGGGAGGGGCAGGTCTGGATTGCCAACGGCTGGCGGAAACCGGAGGGAATGTGCGCCAGCGCATGGGAGAGTATGTCGGCCTTCGTGATGGCGCTGGCCCATGGCGGCGGGGATTTCTACGACGGCTGGATGAAGAACCCGAAGTCCGCCATGATTTCCTGCAACGACGGCTTCCGTCCGGTCAGCTTCTACATCGAAGCGCTGGACGAGGAAGCGGAGGAATCACAAGTGTGATCCAATAGACGCGGAACAGGAGGACAAGCCATGAAAACAGAACTTTTGGAATTCACCGGGTGCCGCGCAGCGGTGCTGCCCGCGGTACGCTGGCTGCCGGAGGGGGAGGCGAAAGCGGTTTTGCAGATCGCCCACGGTATGACCGGGCACATGGGACGGTACGAATCCTTTGCGGAATATCTGTCGGCTGTTGGCGTTGCCGTAGCGGGCTTTGACCTGCGGGGACACGGCAAAAATCCCGGCGATCCCGATGTAGCCTCCTTCGGGGAAGGCGGCTGGGATGCCTCCATTGAGGATATGCGGCTATTCTTCGGGCTGCTGGAGCAGCGGTTCCCGGGGATTCCACACCATATGCTGGGCTTCTCCCTGGGCTCTTTCCTGCTGCGGGAGTATCTGGGCAAATATCCCGACGGCGTTGCCGGCGCGATCATCATGGGCAGCGGTTATCAGCCGGGGTGGCTGCTTTCCGTCATGATGGGCATTGTGAAAGGACAGATCAAAAAGGCCGGCTTTGATCACACCACGGATCTGGTGAAGCAGTTGTCCTTTGGCACCTACAATCAGAAGTTCCAGCCCAATCGTACCATTGCCGACTGGCTCTGCTCCGATCAGGAGGAGCTGGACAGGTATCTGGCGGATCCCCTTGTGAGAAAGAACATTTCCGCCGGCTTGTTCTGGGAGCTTCTCGGCTCCATCAAGCGCACAGGCAATGCCAATACTTACCGTACCGGGAATCAGGAAACGCCGATCCTGCTGCTTTCCGGTCAGGATGACCCGGTGGGTGACGCGGGCAAGGGCGTGCGGAAGGTTTACGCGCAAATGCAGAAGGCAGGCATCCGGCACATTACGTTCCGGTTGTTTCCCAATGCCCGCCATGATCTGCTGCATGAAGAAAGGAACGGCGCGGAAACGGTTCGGCAATGTATTGCTGACTGGCTGCTGCGAGAGGCGTAAAGCGCGCTGGCCGTCTGACGGGCGAAAGAAACCGGGGAGCGGCTGGAATTCTGTCTGCGGGGAGGACAATTCGGTTATGAAACTCCGTACCTATGAGCCGGAAGATTGCGCCGAACTGGCTCGGCTTTTCTACGACACAGTCCACACGGTGAATGCCAAAGACTACACTCAGGCAGAGCTGGATGCCTGGGCCACCGGCGAAGTGAATTTGGAGCAGTGGAACGCATCCTTTTTAGCCCATCACACGGTGGTGGCGGAGATGGACGGCAGGATTGTCGGCTTCGGGGACATGGATGCCAGCGGCTATCTGGATCGGCTGTATGTTCATAAGGATGTTCAGTGCCGGGGCGTGGCGACAGCCATCTGCGAGGAATTGGAGAACCGTTCGCCGGCTGCGGGATTTACCACCCACGCGTCCGTCACCGCACGGCCCTTCTTCGAGAAGCGGGGATATACCGTGGTCAGGGAACAGCTTGTGGAGCGCAGAGGCGTGTGGCTGAAGAATTTTGTGATGCGGGCGTTCGCGGCGCTTCCGGAAGCCCCGGCAGCGGCGGGCAGGACGCCATAAACAGCGGACACAGGAGGAAAGTTCCTCCTGTGTCCGTTTTTCGCGGGTTATCCGGCATCTTCCGGATTCCGGGAGGGGTGTTCCGCCGGTTCTTCGGAGTAGAATTCCTTCCCGTCGTCCAGCC
>JAQXIT010000154.1 GCA_029007925.1 Bacillota bacterium
CTTGCCGGAGCCGTTGGTGGAGAAGCTCAGCATGGCGACCTTGGGATCGATGCCGAAGACCTTGGCGGTGTTGGCGGTCTCGATGGCCACTTCCGCCAGCTTCTGGGCGGCGGACAGGGTCACGTTGCCTTCCTTATCCACGCTGTCCTCGTAGCTGATGTTGATGGCGCAGTCGCCCATGGCCAGCTTCTCTTCGCCGCGGACCAGGATGAAGCAGGAGGACACCAGATGAGCGCCCTTCTTGGTCTTGACGATCTGCAGAGCGGGACGGACGGTATCGGCGGTGGAGTAAGTAGCGCCGCCCAGCAGAGCGTCGGCATAGCCCATCTTCACCAGCATGGTGCCGAAGTAGTTGCCCTTGGACAGAGCGGCACGGCAGTCCTCAGCGGACATCTTGCCCTTGCGCAGCTCCACCATCTTCTCCACCATGGCGTCCATGTCGCCGTAGGTCAGAGGATCGATGATCTCCACGCCCTCAATGTTGTAACCGCCCTTGGCGGCGTTGGCCTTGACCACGTCCACATCGCCGATCAGAATGGGGGTCAGGAAACCACCCTCCACCAGGCGGGAAGTGGCTTCCAGAATACGGGCGTCATGGCCCTCGGTAAACACGATCTTGCGGGGATTCGCTTTCAGAGTTTCGATCATTGCGTTGAACATCGGAATCATTCCTCCAATTATCGGGCATATGCCCGTTTTTTTACAGAATAATTATACCGCACATTTTCCCGGCGCGCAACCCTTTTTCTTTCGGTTTTTCCGTTTTTCACCGGAGGAACCCAAAGCTTTGGCTTTTCCCTCTCAAAACAGAGCCGAAAAACGACCCATTTTAAGAGCTGCTGCCCGGCTTCTTCCAGAAGCAAATGGAATTTTTGTTGATTCTGATGAAAAATCTTTGAAAATCCCTGAAAATCCTCTTGCGTTTTGTGCGAAATTCCTTTATAATGATACTTAATTACAGCTATGGGAGGCGATGTTGGTTGGGGGAGCTTTTTGCGATCGTGTCCGGGAAGGGCGGAACCGGAAAAACCTCCGTCTGTGCCGGCATCGCCGAAGCCCTGGCGGAGGAAGGGAAATCGGTCCTGTGTGTGGACTGCGACGTCGGGCTTCGCAATCTGGATATTTCCCTGGGGATCTCCGAAAGCGGCGCGTTGTCCTTCCTGGATGTGTGTGAAGGGGCTTATTCCCTGGATCACGCCGCGAAGCATCCTCTCTATCCTACCCTCTCTTTTTTGACTGCTCCCATGAACTGCCCGGTGGAGAAGATTCCCTTCGGAAGCTTCAACGCGATGCTCCGGCAGGCCCGTACGCAATTTGACTATCTCTTTCTGGACGCCCCGGCTGGGGTGGATGCCGGCTTCCGGCTGGTTTCCGCCGCCGCGGACCGGTTTCTTCTGGTCACCGGCTCCGGGCCGGCCGCCGTGCGGGACGCCGCGCGGGTGGGAGACCTGCTGGAGCTCATGGGCAAAAAGGATGTTCGTCTAGTGGTGAACCGGGTAAACCGGTCCCTGCTGTCCACCGTACAGCTCACCATCGACGATGTCATGGACAATGCCGGGCTCCCTCTGGCGGGCATTGTGCTGGAAGACCCCAACGTAACCCTCGCCGCCTCCTTTGGCTACCCTCTTCTGAAATACGCCAGGCGAAGCCCCGCCGCCAAGGCCTGCCGCAGGATCGCCAAGCGGCTTCAGGGCTTCCCGGAACCCATCAACCTGCGCTGACCTGTTTTTGAATGCAATCCGATGTTTTCCTACATAAATAAAAAGGAGTGATTGTTGTGAATATCGCATTTCTGGCGCACGACAAAAAGAAAGAACTGATGGTCCAGTTCTGCACCGCCTATAAGAGCGTTCTGATGAAGCACAACCTGTTCGCTACCGCGACCACCGGCCGGCTGATCGCTGACAATACCGGTCTGCCCATTACCCTGCTGCTTTCCCATAAGCAGGGCGGCCATCAGCAGATCAATGCCCGCATCGCCTATAACGAAATCGATCTGGTGCTTCTGTTCACCGATCCCAATACCACCGATCCCTGGGACGACAGCCAGATGATCGAAACCATCCGCCACTGCGACAAGCAGAACGTCCCCATCGCCACAAACCTGGCCAGCGCGGAAATGCTGATCATGGGCCTGCAGAGAGGCGACCTGGATTGGCGGGAAATGCTCCACAGCAAGAGCAGATTCTAATCAATTAGAGAAACCTGAGATAGAA
>JAQXIT010000155.1 GCA_029007925.1 Bacillota bacterium
GCCCTCAAGTCCCGCACCCGGGGCTACGGCAGTCTGGACTATGAATTTATCGGCTACCGTCCCAGCAAGCTGGTGAAGCTGGACATCCTCCTCAACGGCGAGATCGTGGACGCCCTGAGCTTCATCCTCTTTGCCGAAAACGCCTATCCCAGAGCCCGGAAGATCTGCGAAAAGCTGAAGGAGAACATCCCCCGTGCCCAGTTCGAGATTCCGGTGCAGGCGGCCATCGGCGGCAAGATCATTGCCCGGGAGACCATCAAGGCTCTGCGCAAGGACGTGCTGGCCAAGTGCTACGGCGGCGACATTACCCGGAAGAAGAAGCTGCTGGAGAAGCAGAAGGAAGGCAAAAAGCGGATGCGCACCTTCGGCACCGTTTCCGTCCCCAGCGAAGCCTTCATGGCCGTGCTGAAGCTGGACGACGACTGATCCCCACTGCTGCAATCCCATTCAAATGCTTATGGAAGGAGTGCTTTATATGAGCTGGTCTGATCTTTGGAATTCCGTTGTCCAAATGGAGCCCGGTCTGGGCGATATCTGCCTGCGGCTGCTGTGCGCCATGCTGGTCGGCATGGTTATCGGCACCGAGCGGGAGTATACCCACCGCCCGGCCGGTATGCGTACCCATATTCTGGTGGCGCTGGGCGCCTGCGTGGTGTCCGTCACCGGTGAGCTGCTGTTCCGGGATTACAGCGCCATGGGTGCCACCCCGGATCCCGCCCGGCTCAGCGCCCAGGTCATCACCGGCGTGGGCTTTTTGGGCGCCGGTACCATCCTGCGGGAGGGTGCCACCGTCAAGGGGCTGACCACCGCCGCCAGCCTGTGGGCCGTGGCCTGTCTGGGCACCGCCTGCGGCTTCGGCTATTACACCCTGGCCATTTTGGGCATGGTGCTGATTTTCATCACGCTGACGATCTTCGAGCGGATTCAGCTCCGGCTGATGAAAACCGTCAAAAACGACGAGGTATTCGTGCTGGAGACCTCGGATATTTCCGCCTCCCTGAACCGCATCCATACCACCGCCTCTCAGGAGAAGGGCTCCGCCCAGATTCTTTCCGCGAAAAATCTGGAATCCGGCCATCGGGTGGTATTCCGGGCGGATTTCGGCGGCAGGCACAACAAAAATCACCGCCAGCGCTTTTTCGACACCCTCGCCTCCGCGCCCGAAACCGTGTCCTTCCAACAGGCCGGTGAGGACGTGCGCGTCTGATCCACAGAAATCGGGAGGTATTCCATGGCCATTCTCAGACGGAAAGACAAGACCCCGCTGGGGATCTACATCCACGTTCCCTTCTGCCGCAGCAAATGCCAATACTGCGACTTTTATTCCCTGACCACCAAGGACGACAGGCTGCTGGACGGCTATCTGGACGCGGTCTGCGCCCACATCAAGGAGGCCGGAGCGCTGGCGCCGGACTATCTGGTGGACACGGTGTATTTCGGCGGCGGCACCCCCAGCTTCTTCGGCCCCGACGGCCTGGCCACCATTCTCTCCGCCGTCCGCCGGAGCTTTGATGTGTCCGGCAGCGCGGAGATCACCTTCGAGGCCAACCCGGACTCCGTGACGCCCAAGCTGCTGCGGCGGCTCCACAGCGAGGGCTTCAACCGGGTGAGCCTTGGCGTCCAGTGCGACGATGATGCCATTCTGGACAAAATCGGCCGTCCCCACAACTATGAGCAGGCCGTCGCCGCCGTAAAGCGCATCCGCAAGGCGGGCTTCCGGAATCTGTCTCTGGATCTGATCTACGGCCTGCCCAATCAGACCCGGGAGAGCTGGGAAAAAACCCTGCGCAACGTCCTTTCTCTGGAGCCGGAGCATATGAGCTGCTACGGCCTGAAGGTGGAGGAAGGAACCCCCATGGCCAGGTATCAGGAGTTCATGAATCTGCCCGACGACGACGCCCAGGCGGATATGTACCTCAGTGCCGTGGAGATTCTCCGGGCCAAGGGCTACCGGCAGTATGAAATTTCCAATTTCGCCCGCCGGGGCATGGAATCGAAGCATAATCTCAAATATTGGCTGGGCGGCGAGTATCTGGGCTTCGGCCCCGCCGCCAGTTCGGACTTTGCCGGCAAGCGGTTTACCACCGTCCGGGATCTGCGGGGCTACATCGACGGAATCCTGAACGGCGGAACGGTCATCGAGGAGCTGCAGGAGGTACCGCCTCGGGAGCGGGCGGGGGAATACCTGATGACGCGGCTGCGAACCAACGTGGGCATTCAGGCGGAGGAGTACGAGAAGCAGTACCTGCTGCCCTTCGGGCCTCTGGAGGAAGCGCTGGAAAAATGCCGCCAGCGGGGACACGCCGTGAAGCTGGACAACGGCTTCTGGCGCCTGACACCGGAGGGCTTCCTGCTGTCCAATTCCATTATTTCCGACCTGCTGCTGCTTCAGGACGCCGCGGAGCCTCTGGCCAAGAGAAGATAATGCACCCGGGAAGCGGACGAAAGGAAAACAGGGCGCGCCGAAAGGCGCGTCCGTTTTGCCGCATTGACTTGAAGCGGAAAAAGTGGTAACATTCAGACAGATTTTTTGAGAGGTGAGTGCCATGCTGGCAAATTATCATACCCATACCCGGCGCTGCCGCCACGCTGTGGGCGAGGACAGGCAGTACGCCGAGGCGGCGGTGAAGGCAGGGCTGAAGATTCTGGGCTTTTCGGATCATTCGCCCTACTATTTCCCCGACGGCTACTATTCTTCCTTCCGGATGCGCCCGGAGGAGCTGGAGGGCTACGTGGAGTCGGTGCTTTCCTTGCGGAAGGCCTACGCCGGGGTGCTGGAGATCCCGCTGGGACTGGAGCTGGAGTATTACCCCAAATACCTGCCCCGGCTGCTGACGCTGCTGCGGGAGTATCCCATGGATTATCTGCTGCTGGGGCAGCATTTCATCGGCAATGAATACGGCGACTCCTACAGCGGCAATCTGACCGGGGACGAAGCCGTTCTGCGGCGGTATGTGGATCAGACCATAGAGGCTATGAATACCGGCCTGTTCACCTATTTTGCCCATCCGGACGTGATCCATTTCCAGGGAGAACCGGCGGTGTACCGCCGCCATATGCGCCGGCTGTGCCGGGAGGCCAAAAGCTGCGGCATCCCCCTGGAGATGAATCTGCTGGGTCTGCAGGGCGGACGGCATTATCCCAACCCCCTGTTCTGGGAGACGGCGGCGGAGGAAGGATGCCTCGCCGTGCTGGGCCGGGACGCCCACGATCCCGCGGTGCTGTCGGATACGGCCACCGAGGAGCGGGCGCTGGAATGGCTCCACGATCTGGGACTGAAGCCAATGGAGACGGTGCCCCTGCGAAAGCTCTGATATTTACCAGGAAAAAGCCCGCGCTCAGCCGAGCGCGGGCGATTTTTGCGGGTTTTCAGGGCTGAAAGCCTTCGAAAATGGGCAGATACCCTTCCGTTACGGCGGTGTCGAAATCCGCCTGACTGCGCAGCGTCCAGCTTACCCCCTGAATGCCCCACAGCTTCCTGCACAGCCGGACGGAGAGGTTGTTCCGGTCGGCAAAGTTGTAGGCGATGAAATCCGGCCGGGTCTGGACGTTGGACACCAGATTGGTCATGATCCACCGAAGCAGGAAGGGCGCATTCGGGACAGGTCTGCGCAGAAAGTTTTCGGAAAGCTGCCCCCGGACGATCCGGGGATGGCATTTTTTCAGCCGGCGCAGACACCGGGGATCGAAGGACTCCATGCAGTACACCCCGGGATACCCCTCCATGGCCCGGACGGCGGTGTCGGTGAGAGTGTTAAAGTTGCCGCCGGCGCTTTTCAGCTCAACAATCATCGGCGCCCGGCCGCCGAACAGCGCCAGCACATCGGAGAACAGCGGAATGGTTTCTTCGGTTCCTTCCAGACGGTATTGCTTCAGCTCCTCAAAGGTCAGATCCTCCACGGTCACGTCGGCTCCCGCGGTGCGCTTCAGGGAGGAATCGTGAATCACGGCCAGCTTTCCGTCCCGGGTCAGGTGGATGTCCAGCTCAATGCCGTAGCCGTGTTCCAGGGCGGCGCGGAAGGCGGCCATGCTGTTTTCGGGGACGCCGTTTCCGTGGAGACCCCGGTGGGCATACGCCCAGCCCCGGAGCTTCGGCAGCTCCGGATGATCGTTCCGTCCGGCAAGGGTCAGCAGATATCCGATGCCCAGCAGAGCGAGAATACACGCAATGATGATAATAGCGGTCATTCGAATTTCCTCCTGTCAGTCGGCGTCGAAGGCTTCCAGCCCCTGCTTTGACTCCGCCTTGGCGTCACCGTGGCGCACCATCATCATGGTCACAAAAGCCAGCGCCACGAACACGGCGGCGTAGGGGAACAGAACGGTCATGCCCATGTGATCCATCAGAGCGCCGGAGAACATGGGCGTGATGATCTGGGCGATCATGGAGGCGGTGTAGTAGAAGCCGGTGTACTTGCCGATGTCGGCACCGGAGCAAAGCTCCACCACCATGGGGAAGGAATTGACGTTGATGGTGGCCCAGCCGATGCCGGCCAAGGCGAACAGCAGATTCATCAGCCAGGTGGGGCTGCCGGCACGCATGAAGGAGGCAGGCAGGAAGGCACCGGCCAACAGCACCACGCCGATGAGGATGGTTCTCTTCCGGCCCAGCCTGGAGGCGATCATACCGGCGGGCAGGTAGGCGAGAATGGCGGCAGCCTGGGCCAGCAGCAGGGTGGTGTTGTAGTCCTTCTGGAGGATGTTGCCGGCGTAGACGGCGTATTTGGAGGTGACGGCGTTATAGCCGAAGTACCACAGGGCGATGGACAGCAGCAGGAAGATCAGAGAACGGCGCTCCGGGGCGGACAGCCGACGCTTTTCTCCCGCGGGCTCCTCCGCTTCCTCCAGCCCCCAGCGGACGCTGTCCTGCCGCATCTGAGCGACCCACTTCGGCTCCCGGACGGTCAGCAGGAACACCGCCAGCGCCGCCAGCATGATGCCGGCGATGACACAGTAGAAAACGGTGTAGTTCATCATGGAGTTGCGGACGGCGGAGGTGGCAAAGACCATGCCCAGCACCAGCACCAGAATGCCGCCGGCGGTGCCCATCAGATTGATGACGGCGTTGGCTTTGCTCCGCAGAGGCTTGGCGGTGACGTCGGGCATCAGTGCCACGGCAGGGGAGCGGAAGGAGGCCATGGCCACCAGCATAATCAGCAGAAGCCCCACAAAGGCCGCCAGCGCTCCGGGGGACCGGGCGGTTTTTTCGGCGGCGTAGGCCTGCCGGGCAGGCGCCACAAAGTTGGTGTAGTCGGATTCTCCGGTGACTTCGTTCACCGTGTCGCTGCGGATGGCCAGGAATTGCTCTTTGGTGAAGGTTTCGGAGAGGACGAAGCGGTCGCCCTCGGGGGTCAGAAGCTCGGTGTCCGCCTGGGAATCGTAGATTATCTCCAGCGCGGCGGGATCGTCGATGGCGGAGACCTCGGAAATATTCCGAAGCTGGGCGGCGTCCACAAAGGACAGCGCCACCAGTGCCACGGCGGCGATGACGGTGCCGATGGCGATGTAGGGGGTTCGCTTGCCGAAGCGGCTGGCGTTCCGGTCGGACAGAGAGCCGAACAGCGGCAGCAGGAACACCGCCAGAATGTTGTCCAGCGCCATAATCACGCCGGACCAGGTCTGGGACATGCCGAATTTGTTGGTGAGGATCACGGGGATGGTGGCGTCATAGGCCTGCCAGAAGGCGCAGATCAGGAAGAAGGCAAAACCTACCAGAATGGTGCGCTTGTAGCTGAGCTTCATAAAAAAACCTCCGTTTTCGTATTATGGGGCTTCGGGAGCCGTGTGCTGCCGGATGGCCTCTCCAATCCGGGAGCGAACCAATTCCGCCAGCTCCACGGTCTTGAGGTTTGCGTATTCTTCGTACAGGATGGGCTTCAGGTAGTGAATCTGGACGGAGACTGGGGCGCTGCCCTTCTGATCCAGCACCTTCCAGCAGTCGATGAGCGCCATGGGCACGATGGGACACCTGGCCTTGACCGCGCAGCGGAAGCTGCCGCCATGGAAGGCGCCCATCTGATTGCCGCTGCGGCTGCGGGTTCCTTCGGGGAAGATCAGGTAGTTGCGCCCCTTGCGCAGCTCCTGCGTCACGGCCTGAATGACGGCGAGGGACTGACGCACATCCTCCCGATCCATGGCAAAGGACTTGGTGCAGGTCACCACCTGCCGGACGAAGGGGATGTCCTTCAGCTCCTTCTTGTACACCGCCCCCAGAGGCCGGTCGCAGGATACGCAGATGGCCAGCGGGTCGAACATTCCCTGATGATTGCCGCAGAGAAGAAATCCGTTCTCCTGAGGCAGATTTTCCGTGCCGGAAACCTGCATATCAATGTTGCCGGCGGCAACCGCCCGCTTCAGGATGCTCTGGATGAAGAGGTACTGCTCCTCCTCGGGATATTCGTCGGTGTGTTTGGCGTAGCGGCAGAGCCTGGCGTACAAGCCGGGAACCGCGAAGGCGTTTTTGAGAACCACCAAGACCAGTCGATTCAAGGAAATACCCTCCTGTATGTGTACGTTGCTTCTATTATCGCCCTTTCCTGCCGAAAAAGCAAGAGAAAAAAAGCCTCTTGCCGGATGGAAGGGAACATGGTATCATAGAAAAAAAGAAACGGATGTGAGAAAGATGGATTACGGCAACTGCGAGCTGTGTCCCCGGCGCTGCGGGGTGAACCGGAGCGTGGGGGAGCGGGGCTTCTGCGGCTGTCCCGATTCCGCGCTGGTGGCGAAGGCCATGCTCCACAAATGGGAGGAGCCTGCGCTGGCGGGGGAGGGCGGCAGCGGTGCCGTTTTCTTCGGCGGCTGTACGCTGGGGTGCCGGTACTGTCAGAACCGGGCGATTTCCGGCGCTCCCGTGGGAAAAGCGGTGGACGCCGCCGGACTGCGGGGAATTCTGGAGGATCTGATCGCCCGGGGAGCGGAGAATATCGACCTTGTGACCCCCACCCAGTTCCTGCCCACGATCCTGCCGGCGCTGGAGCCCAAGCTGCCGGTGCCGGTGGTGTACAACTGCGGCGGCTATGAGCGGGCGGAGACTATCCGGGCGCTGGAGGGGCGGGTGGATGTCTACCTGCCGGATCTCAAGTACGCCGACGGCGAGCTGGCCGAAGAGCTGTCCGGTGCCGGGGATTACTTTCCCGTGGCCGCGGCGGCCATCCGGGAGATGGCGCGGCAGACCGGGCCGGCGCAGTGGCGGGGAGAGCGGCTGGTGAAGGGCGTTCTGATCCGGCACCTGATTCTGCCGGGTCATGTGGAGAATTCCCTGAAGGTGCTGGACTGGATCGGGGAGAATTTCGCCCCCGGGGAGGTTCTGGTGAGCCTGATGCGGCAGTACACCCCCATGGGCGGCCTGCCGGCGCCCATGAACCGGACGGTGACCCGGGAGGAGTACGACGCCGTGCTGAGCTGGATGTACCTGAACCGTCTGGAGGGCTTTACCCAGGAGGCCGCCGCCGCGGATCGGGGCTTCATTCCGGATTTCTGAGTTTACATTCTATCCGGCGGATGGTATAATGGTCGGAAAAGGGGGAATCTCGGTGGAGAAGGCGGATCTGCTCTACGGACAGTATATGGACATCCTGCGGGAGGAACTGCGCCCGGCCATGGGCTGTACGGAGCCCATCGCCCTGGCCTATGCCGGAGCCAAAGCCCGGCAGATTCTGGGGACGCTGCCGGATCGGATTGAGATTGCCGTCAGCGGCAATATCATTAAGAATGTGAAAAGCGTTATCGTCCCCAACACAGGCGGCCTTCACGGCATCGGCCCGGCGGTGTGCGCGGGCATCGTGGCCGGCGACCCGGATCGGGAGCTGGAGGTTATCAGCAGCGTGTCGGAGGCTCAGCGGCAGGCGTTGCGGGCGTATCTGGAGACGGTGACACCGGAGATCCGGCCGGCGGATTCCCCGCTGGTGTTCGACATCGACCTGACGCTCCATGCCGGAGGGGATTGGGTGCGGCTGCGGATTGTCAACCACCATACCAATCTGGTGTACATCGAGAAAAACGGAGAGATTCTCCGCTCCCGGCCGGTGACCGAGTCCTCCGAGGATCGGCTCACCGACAAATCCTGCCTGCGCATGGACAAGATCGTGGAATTCGCGGAAGCGGCGGATCCGGCGGAGCTGGAGCCCCTGGTGGGCCGGCAGATGGATTGCAACATGGCCATTGCCCGGGAGGGACTGTCGGGCTCATGGGGCGCCAATATCGGAACCGTACTGCTGCGGCGGGAGGGAACGCTGCTGAGCAAGCGGGCGGCGGCCTATGCCGCGGCAGGCAGCGACGCCCGGATGAGCGGCTGTGAAATGCCTGTGATTATCCTGTCCGGCAGCGGCAATCAGGGCATCACCGCCAGTGTTCCCGTGGTGATCTACGGAGAGGCGCTGGGAAAGACCCGGGAGGAGATCCTGCGGGCGGTGGCGCTCAGCGATCTGGTGACCATCCACCAGAAGGCCGGCATCGGACGGCTCAGCGCCTACTGCGGCGCCATCAGTGCCGGCTGCGGCGCGGGGGCGGGCATTGTCTACCTCCAGGGCGGGCGGCAGCACGCGGTGGCGCACACGGTGGTCAATGCCATTGCCATTCTGTCCGGCACCATCTGCGACGGCGCCAAGCCCTCCTGCGCGGCGAAAATTGCCGCTGCGGTGGACGCGGGCATTCTGGGGTGTGATATGTATCTGGAGCATCAGCAGTTCTACGGCGGCGACGGCATCGTCACCAAGGGCGCCGACGCCACGGTGGACAACATCGGCCGCCTGGCGAGAGAAGGTATGCGCCAGACGGATCAGACCATCCTTCAGATCATGATGGAAGAGAAATAAACAGAAACGAGGTGCGCTCCGGGAGAACGCACCTCGTTTTTCATGGGTTCAGACCGGCAGATCGCCCTGAAAGACCTGCTGGATGATGCTGATGGCGCACATGGCGGCGTTGAATTCGGCGGAGAAGGCGGGGCGTCCGACGATAACCCGGTGGTAGTCCCGGGAGAGAATCATTCCGCTCAGCGCCTGCTCCAGGCGGCGGTAGTAATCGTCCGGCAGCGCCGCGGCCTCGTCACCCAGCAGGATCAGATCGGGATTCAGCAGATTCACCGCGCTGCACAGGGCGCTGCTCAGGGGCCGCAGGATCCGCTGCGTCAGCAGCCGATCCACCTCCGGCACATGGCTGAAGCGGCACAGCCCGGCAAAGTCCGTGTCCGGCGGTACCTGCGGAAGCGCCGCCGCCTCCCTCACGATGGCGTCGACACTGGCGTAGGCTTCCAGACAGCCCCGGTTGCCGCACCGGCACACCGGCCCGTCGAAATTGACGGAGACGTGGCCGAATTCGCTGGCAAGCCCGGTATTGTCGCTGGACAGCCGTCCGCCGCTGATGACCCCCATACCGATGCCGGAGGAAAGACCCACATACAGCAGATTTTCGAAGCCCCGGCCGCTGCCGTAGAGGGATTCCGTCAGGGCGGCGCAGTTGTAGTGATGCTCCAGCGCCACGGGAAGGGGATACCGCTGCTCAAACAGCCGGCGAATGGGCAGGTCGGTGATGCCCTGAAAATCCGGCGGGTTCAGGATGACACCCCGGTGGATATCCACGGGGCCGATGGAGCCGATGCCGATGCCCAGAATGTCCGGGTGCCGGGCCAGCAGCCGGTCGGTGATGTCGAACAGAGTCCGGGTCAGCAGGTCGCTGTCGAAGGGGTCGGGCAGGTGCCGCTGCTCGGAATCCAGGATTCTCATGGAAAAATCGCAGACCGAGGCGCGGCAGTCCCGGCGCTGGATCATAATGCCCAGAATCTTGGGCGCGTTGGGAGAGAGGGACAGGGCAATGGGATTGCTCCGGGTGCCGCGGACGGTGTCCCCCGGCTCCCGTACCAGATCCCGCTCCAGAAACTCGCTGATGATGTTGGACAGAGCCATTTTGGACAGACGGGTTCTGCGGGCCAGCGCGATCCGGGAATCCGCGTCCCCCACCGCCAGAAGCTGAAAAACAAGCCCCCGGTTGGCGTGCTTCTGGGTCAGTTTGTTGATGCCCTTTCTCATGTCCCTTCCTCTTTTCCAGGTGTTTTCGTTACTCTAGCAAAAAAACCGGAAAAAGTCAATTTATCGGAGAAAAAATTGCGTCACATCCGGCAATTCTCCCAATTTTTCGGTGGGATATTTTGATAAAATGCCGATTCTCGGAGAGCGGTTTCTCCAAGGTTGACTTTGGGGAAAAAGTGGAGTATTATAAAATGAGTAAAGTCAAGTTACTAAACCAAAAGGAGCTGACATTATGAAACGATCCGAGATCAACAAGGCTTTGAAGGAACTGGAGGCCATGTGCCGTCAGGAGCATTGCTACCTGCCGCCGTTCTGCCATTTTACGCCGGAGCAGTGGCAGAATATCGGCCATGAGTACGACGAGGTTCGGGACTGCATGCTGGGCTGGGACATCACCGACTTCGGCATGGGGGATTTTGACAAGGTGGGCTTCTCCCTCATCACCATCCGCAACGGCAATCGGGCCATGGCGGACAAGTATCCCAAGGTCTACGCCGAGAAGCTGCTGTACCTGAAGGAAGGGCAGTACGCGCTGAACCATTTCCACTGGTATAAGACCGAGGATATCATCAACCGGGGCGGCGGAAACGCCCTGATCCGGGTGTACAACAGTCTGCCGGACGAGTCCATCGACCGGGAATCCGATGTGACGGTGCATTGCGACGGCCGCACCTACACCGTCCCCGCCGGCACCCAGATCCGTCTGACTCCCGGCGAGAGCATCCATATCCAGCAGTACATGTACCACGATTTCGAGGTGGAGCCGGGCACCGGCAGCGTGCTTCTGGGTGAGGTCAGCCAGTGCAACGACGACAACACCGACAACCGTTTCAACCCGCCGGCCGGCCGGTTCCCTGAGATTGAGGAGGATGAACCGCCCTACCGTCTGCTGTGCAACGAGTACCCCGCCGCGAAATAAGGGAGGTACGGCGTGAGAAAAGGCATTTGCTGCGCCGGCAACATGATTGTGGATATCACCTATCCCATCGAAACATGGCCGAGGCAGAACGAGCTGACCCATATCACCGAAGGCATTCAGAGCTCCACCGGCGGCTGCGTCTGCAATACCATCACGGATCTGGCGCGGCTGGATCCCGGGCTGCCCCTGATGGCTTCCGGCTTCGCCGGTCACGACGCCGAGGGAGACTTTATCCTGGCGGAGCTGGGAAAATATCCCAACATTGACCTCTCCATGGTCAGGCGGGACGGCCGCACCTCCTTCACCGCGGTGATGAGCAACAATCAGACCAAGGAACGCACCTTCTTCCAGCACGCCGGCGCCAACGCCCGTTACTGCGAGGCGCAGATCGACTGGGAGCGGCTGGATGTGGATATTTTCCACATCGGCTATATCCTGCTGCTGCCTGCGCTGGACGCGGAGGATCCGGAATACGGCACGCGGATGGCGCGTCTACTGCATCGGGTGCAGGAAATAGGCATCCGAACTTCCATCGATGTGGTGTCCGAAACCGGAGACCGCTTTGCCCGGCTGGTGACGCCGGCGCTGAAATATACCGACTACTGCGTCATCAATGAGCTGGAGGCGCAGCAGACCACCGGTGTGACCCTGCGTTCCCCTCAGGGGACGCTCCTTGCCGAACATATGCCCGCGGCGCTGGAGAAGCTGAAGGCGCTGGGAGTCGCCCGGTGGGCGGTTATTCACTGCCCGGAGGGCGGCTGGGGCATGGACGAAAAGGGACAATACCATGCCGTCCCCAGCCTGAAGCTGCCCAAAGGCTTTATCAAAGGCACCGTGGGCGCCGGAGACGCTTTCTGCGCCGGCATTCTCTATGCCGCGGAAACGGGGCTGCCTCTTCGGGAGGCGCTGAAGCTGGGCGCCTGCACCGCCGCCGCCTCCTTAAGCGAGGTCAGCGCCTCCGACGGCGTGAAAACCGCGGAGGAAGTGGGCCGGCTCTTTGATCTTTACGGGTAGGGGAGGAAAAACCGTGAAAGCTGTTATGTATGGCGCCGGAAACATCGGCAGGGGCTTCATCGGGGCGCTGCTGAGCCGGTCGGGCTATTCGGTGACCTTCATCGACGTGGCGGAGCCGGTGGTAAAGGCGCTGAAGGAGAAAGGGCGTTACCCCGTCCGGTATGTGTCCGGCGAGGGGCATGAGGATGTGTGGGTCGGGAATGTGACCGCCGTGGACGGCAAAGACCCGGAGGCCGTGGCGGAAGCCATCGCGGATTGCGACATCATGGCCACCGCCGTGGGTGCCAGAATCCTGAAATTCATCGCGCCCAACATCGTGAAGGGTCTGCGCAGGCGCTGGGCGGAGAACAAGGGGCCGCTGAACATCATCATCTGCGAGAATCTGGTGGACGCCGACAAGGTGCTGGCGGGGCTGCTGAAGGAATCCATGACGCCGGAGGAACAAGCCCGGTTCGACGGGACCGTGGGACTGGCGGAGGCTTCCATCGGCCGGATGGTTCCGGTTCAGACGGAGCAGATGAAGGACGGAGAGCCTCTGCGGGTCTGCGTGGAGCGCTATGGCTTCCTGCCGGTGGACAAGTCCGCCTTCAAGGGGGAGATTCCGCCCATTGCCGACCTGGTGCCTTACGCGCCTTTTGACTTCTACATCCGGCGCAAGCTGTATCTCCACAATATGGGTCACGCGGTCTGCGCCTATCTTGGCGACCGGATGGGGCTGGAGTATATTTACCAGGCCATCGGCGTTCCGGAGATCCGGATTCTGACCCAGAACGCCATGCTGGAGAGCGCCATGGCGCTGAGCCGTCGGTACGGCGCTTCTCTTGAGGATCTGCAGCGGCATATTGAGGATCTGCTGTACCGCTTTTCCAACGCCGCCCTGAAGGATACCTGCCAGCGGGTGGGCGGCGACCCGGCCAGAAAACTGGGGCCGGAGGATCGGCTCATCGGCGCCTCCAGGCTGGCGTTGGAGCAGGGCATCACCCCCGCCTACATCGCGGCGGGTGCCGCGGCCGGGGTGTGCCGGTATATTGCCGAGGTGGGACAGGTGCAGTCTCCGGCCGCCGCGGAGAATGTGCTGCGGGAGGTTTCGGGGCTGGAGCCCGGAGACGTTCTCCGGGAGCTGATTCTGGACGACTACCGGATGCTCAGCCAGGGCTGCTCCGTGGCGGAACTGTTCCGGCAGGCGGAATACCGGAAGCATCTCAGCCTTGGCCCGGTGATCTGAATATGAAAAAAATGCCATGGATCGGAAGGATCCATGGCATTTTTTTGTAAGAAAATCAGGCGATTTCAAATACGGCCAGAGATACGCCGCGGATGCGCAGCTCGTCCGATTCCCAGGTGCCGTCTCCGTTTGCGGCGGCGACCTTCCGGCCGCTTCCGGGCAGATGCACGGCGGCCGGGGAAGCGGAGGGATTCACGGCGATGGCGTATCTGCCCCGGCGGAATACGAAGGGATACCGGTTTTCCTCGGCGTACAGGATCTCAAAATCCCCGTCGGCCCGGAAATCCGGCGCGCTCTGACGCAGGGCGATGAAGCGGCGGACGGTATTCCAGAGGGAGTCGGGATCCGCCATCTGGGAAGCGCAGTCGGGGGCATCCTCCCTGCCGTCCACCGGCAGATACAGGGTGTCCGCGGTGGAGAAGCCCTTGCTCTTCCCGGCGTCCCACTGCATGGGGGTGCGGGAGCCGGTTCGGAAGTAGCCGCCCTCCTTGGAGGTCAGCTCTCCCTGATAGCGCATACCGATCTCGTCGCCGTAGTAGAGGAAGGGAACGCAGGGCAGCAGCAGCAGGAAGGCGGAGATCACCTTCAGCTCTTCAGGGGTGCGCTTGTGGGAGTAGCGGATCATATCGTGGTTGCCGGTGGGGACGCACATATAGCCCCGGCCCCGGATATAGTCCAGCTTGGCGGTGAATTCGTCGGTAAAGGCCCGGATGTTGCCCTTGCCCTCCCGGCTGAAGAAGCAGGAGACGGCCTTGGCCGGATCCACATAGTCCAGAGATTCGGTCTGGAACAGGGCATTGTAGCCCTTGCAGTTGAAGTGGATGTAGAAATCCAGATGGAATCCGGCGTCGATGGCTTTCTCGGCGCAGGACCACTCGGACAGAATCACCGCCTCGGGATAATCCCGCTCCAGCATTCCCCGGATATCCTGCCACAGCCGCTGGGTGCCCACGAATTCCGGGTCGTTTTTCACCAGCGAGTAGGCCATATCCACCCGGAAGCCGTCGCAGCCGGCATCCAGCCAGAAGCGCATGACCTGCTTCATGGCGTTGACCGTGGCCTGACAGTCGGGATGATCCGGCGGAAGCTGCCAGTCGTACTCCCGGTTTTCGAAGCCGTAGTTCAGGGCGGGCTGGGAGCTGAAGAAATTGACCACATAGTTGCCGTTCCGGTCGGAAAGGCCGCTCTGGAGCCGGAAGCCGGCGGGGTAATCGAAGGCGTTCTTGGTCCAGATATAGCGGTTGGAATATTCGTTCTTTTCCGGCTTCCGGGATTCCCGGAACCAGGGGTGCTGGTCGGAGGTGTGGCCGGGAACCAGATCCAGCAGCACCCGGATGCCCCGCCTGTGAGCCTGACGGAAGAATTCCCTGGCGTCCTCGTTGGTGCCGTAGCGGGGAGCGATGGTGAGATAGTCGGTGATATCGTAGCCCGCGTCCATGAAGGGGGAGGCAAAGCAGGGGTTGATCCAGATGGCGTTGATGCCCAGCTCCTTCAGATAGTCCAGCCGGGAGGTCATGCCGGGGAAGTCTCCGATGCCGTCGCCGTTGGAATCGCAGAAACTCTGGGGATAGATTTCGTAAAAGACAGCAGTTTTCAGCCATTCGGGCAGGTGCATGATTCATCCCTCCGTTTGTAGATTTCGTCTTTGTCGCAAAGAATGGGGAAGGTGGTGCGGCGCAGGGTGGTGACGCCGATGGGAACCAGTGCCAGATCCACGGGATAGGCGTAGCGATCCAGCGCCCGGACGTGAACCGACAGGCAATTCCCGTCCAGCGGGTAGCCGTCCCCATCGGGGTACCGTACCGAGGCTTCGGCACAGGTGCCGTCGGGGTTGGTCAGCAGCACATAGTCCCAGTTTTCGTGGGGCGCCGGGGTGAAATCCGAGTCCGCGAAGCCCTTGGCTCCGGTGTATCTGCGCTGGACGCGGCGGACGGCGGGGATGTCCCTGGAGAACAGCAGGGTTCCGTAGGTCACGGCAAAGGTGCCGTCGTTGGCGCGAGTCAGACCGATGTCCGGCTTCAGCTCCAGCTCCACGACGGTTCCGCTGCGGACGTTCCGGGCGAGGGTCAGGATTTGGCCGTCCATCATGTACTTAACCGCCTCGCCGTTTACCCGCAGGGTAAAGGATTTGGCGTATTTGGGGATCCGCAGGGCGAATTTGGTGCCGCCTCTGCCGGAAAAACGGAAGGAAACCGTGTATCCGAAGGGGTAGGAGGTGGTCTCGTGGACGGTCAGCCCGTTCTCCGTGCGGAAATCCACCGGCAGATACAGGTTGGCCAGCAGCACGCCGTCCTTTCGCAGGAAGGCCTGCTCCGCGAAGGCGGGCATCAGCCGGGCGGAATTGGCGGCGCAGCAGCCGGCGGCGTCGTCGTGGGTGGGGGAGTAGTCGAAGCGGGGATTTACCGCCGCGGAGGCGTCATACATATTGTCGGCGCCCAGATACTGGATCATCTTGCCAGAGGGGTGCTTGGAGGCCAGACCGGAGTTATACACCAGCCATTCCAGCCGGTCGGCGAAGGAACTGTCCTCCAGCAGATACTGGGCCTGAATGTAGTCAAACAGCAGTTCCGTGGTGGAGCAGTATTCGTAGCCCACCGAGGGCAGGGGGATGGAGCCGCCGAAAATGCTGGCGCGGTCGTCGTTTTCCATGACGAGGGTGCTCTGGAAGGTGCCGATGAACTCGTCGGACTTGCAGGAGCCGGAAAGCACCAGATTTTTCTGCAGCTTGTCCAGTCCCCGGAGGAAGGCTTCCCGGTAGGTTTTTTCCCCCGTCATCCGGTACAGCAGCAGCGGCAGCCGGAGCATCTCGCAGGTGTGGGGGCCGTGACCCACAAAGGGGACCTTGGGATCCATCAGATTTTCCGTCCGCAGGTCGTCCTGAATGAACTGGGAGGGATGGGCGCAGTAGTCCTCATAGAGCCGGACGCACAGATCCCGGTAGCTGTCGTTGCCGGTAAGGAAGTAAAGCTGGCTGAGGCCGTCAATAATCATCAGACTGTGTCCCTTGCTGCCGTCCTCGTCGGGAATGGCGAAGAGGGAGCCTGCGGCGCGCATATTGGCCACGATGTTGTCCGCCATCCGCACCAGCGCGTCCAGAATCCGGGACTGACCGGTGTGGGAATAGTAGACCAGCAGCGTGCGCATGACCCGGCTCTGAGTCCAAAGCTCACCGAAGCGCCGGGTGACGATGTACCGGGAGCCTTCCCGGTAGATGCCGATGTAGCCGTCGGGTGCCTGATTTTCCAGAATGCCATCCACGATGGCATCGGCACGGAGTTTCAGTTCCTTGTCGTCCAGAAGGAAGGCCAGACGGACAAGACCCTCCATCCAGTTGCCCCGGACCTCGCCGGGCCACCAGGAGCTCCAGTAGCCCTTCTCCTGATGTTCCACCTTGTCTTTGCCGAAGATGTCGCCGCCGGCATCGGGGAAGATCCTGTCCAGATTTCCCGTGATGCCCCGGGCATCCCGGCGCAGATGTTCCAGAAGCCAGCCCCTGGGCGTGAGCCGGCCCTTTGCCTGTTGATAGCTCATGGTGTTACCTCATACTTTCCAATGCTCGGTGATCCACGGAGAGCTGACCCTCCGGGAAGATGGCTCGGGTACCGTCGGCGCTGACCCACAGGGCGTCTTTGCCGCGGAACCGAAGGATTTTGCCTTGAATTTCGTCCTCCACCTCCAGCGGATTGCCGGTGGGAAGGGTGCCGCTGCCGGTGAAGATTTTGCTGCCGTCCTGCAGGACGCAGCCGTTGGCGGTGCGATTCCGGGGGACACCCAGAAATTCGGCCATGGCAGCCAGATTCCCGGCTGCCGGAATGTCGGGAAATACCGCCGCAGCAGGCGCCGAAGGATCCGCGCAGCCGCAGAGAATTTTCTTTTCCGGGGGAACGGAGCGCAGGAACGCCTGAGCGGCCTCGCTCATGCCTTCGGGATACAGGGCGATGACCGCGTCGTAGGTCTGGTTCCCGTATTGGGGCTTGCCCGCTTCGTTCAGGAACAGGGAGCCGTTTTCCGCCGCGTAGGAGGGAACCAGATCGCACAGCATTTCCCCGAAGATCTTGTCCGCGGTCTGCAGCAGCTTCATCAGCCGGGGATTGACGGGTGTCCAGGGGGGCGCCATGCCCACGGTGTCCCAGTTGGACACGGCCTCAAAGCCGAAAAACAGCAGAAGCCGGCAGTCCGGCTGGGAACTGACGGAGTCAAACAGCCGGACGCGGCTGTCCATGCGCTCGATGCTCTCCAGCAGCCCTACGGGACGCAGATCCAGCACCACCGCCTCGTTGGGGCATTCGTAGCCCAGGTAGTGGGTTCTGCCACCGAAGCGGAGATTGTTCCAGGTTTCGGGATAATAGGTTCGGATATCCCGGGTTCCCAGGGAATACCACATATTGTACCACACCGGCGAGGAAAACCGGTGGGCGAGGGCGGTGCGGATGGGCAGGATCACGGATTCGTCGGTCTGGGCGATATCCCGTTTGGCGTCCCACCAGTAAAAGCCGTTTTTGAAAAATTCCATGTTCTGCTGATCCCGGCTGCCCCACCAGGTGGGATGGATGCCCCAGAAGGCATCGGCACCCAGCTCCTCCTTGACGACGGAATACATGGCTTCCTCGTTTTCGGTGCAGATCTGCCGCAGCAGGGCCAGATACCGGTCAATCCGCTGCCGGCGCAGGGGACTGCCGGGGTAAAACAGGTCGATGACGGTGTCCAGCAGGCTTTCGTCCCAACGCTGACGGTAACGCCGCTCCATATGGGCGGAGTAGGAGATGTGGCGGATGGCCAGATCCTCGTCGTCATAGGGATTGGGCTTGCGGATGTCCAGGATCACGTCGTAGCCCCACTCGTCGGAGAACAGGCCGTCGGCACCCAGACCGGCGGCGTGCCGGGCCATTTCCCGGAAGTAGGGGATCAGCCCGGGGTGGGCCAGATCCGGGATGGGCTGGGGAAAGCCCACCACTGCCGCCAGCGTCTGCCCCGGATGAATTCCGGGCGCGGAGATCTCGATTTCGTATCCGTTTTCCGTTGGCACGGCCCGGGAGGCAAAGCCCTCCGCTTTCCGGAATACCGGCCCCGGTTCCATCGCATAGAGGGCGAATACCCGGTGCTCACCCCGGTCGCCGGCGTGGCGCCAGTAGTGCCATACCTGTTCGTGGGGGATCCGGATCCGGCCGGAGGAGTCGGCCCGGGCTTCCCGGACGGTGACCAGATAGGCGGGCTCGTCGGGGTAGATCTCGGAAAAGGGTTCTCCCTCGCCCCGGACGCAGCATTCGATGATGGCCTTTCGGCCGGCGGCGTGGAGCAGCTGGATGCTTTTGCGGAACGCCCGGCTGACCCGCTGACCCCGGAAATCCTCCCGGATCCACTCCATGCCGATGAAAATATTGCCGATCTGAGTCCGGGAGGTCAGATCCCGAACTTTTTTCTCCAGAATGTCGGGGTCCAGCACATCGCTGTCCCATTTCCAATAGATGAATGAACGGTTCAAAAGCACATCCTCCGTCTACTTCGTGGCGCCGGACAGGCCTTCCATGATGATCTTCTGAAGGCTCATGTAGATGATCACGATGGGCAGCGCCGACAAGATGGCGGCCGCGGCGAACATGGCGTAGTCGGTGGTGGATTTGGAGAAAATGCCCTGATAGACGCCCAGCGCCAGGGTGTACTTGTTGGGATCGGTAATCATGATCTTGGTGAGCATATACTCGCCGAAGGGGGCGGCGAAGCCGAACAGTGCCAGCAGACCCACCATGGGCTTGGCCAGCGGCAGGATGATTTTGCTGACGCACTGCCAGCGGGTGGCGCCGTCCAGCATGGCGGCCTCCTCCAGAGCCATGGGAATGGTGTCCAGATAGCCCTTCATCATGTAGGTGCTGCCGGGGATGGCGGTGCAGGCGAAGATGATGACCAGTCCGAAATGGGTGTCCAGAAGCCCCAGCATATTCAGCAGCACATAGTAGGCCACCATGGACATGGTACCGGGGAACATCTGCAGCACCAGAAACGCCATCAGGTAGTTCTTCCGGCCGCTGAAGCGGAGCCGGGACAGGGCGTAGGAGGTGGGCAGAACCAGCAGAATCTCCAGAAACGCGGTCATGAGACCCACGATCATGGTGTTGCCGTACCAGCGCAGGTAGTTGGTCTGCTGAAACAGCCGGACGAAGGCGTCAAGGGAATAGCGGGTGGGGAGAATGGTGTCGATGTACAGGCTGCGCTCGGCGTTGAAGGACATCAGAACGATGTAAAACACCGGCAGAATGACCATCAGCGCTACCGCCGTCAGCAGGACGTAGGTGAAAAACAGCGCCACCACGCCCAGAGGGGTCAGCTTTTTCTTTTTTCTCCCGGAATCGGCGGGACGGGAATGCTCCAGCAGTGTGGAAGCCGCGGCTTCATTGATGGTGTGTGTCGTCATGCCAGCTCCTCCTCACGGAATGCCCGGGTTTTGCGCAGATTGATAATGCTGAAGGCGGCGATGAAGATGAACAATATGGTGGAGATCGCCGCGCCGTAATTGTACTTGTTGTTGGTGATGGTCAGCTTGAACAGCCAGGTAATCAGGATATCGGTGCTGCCGGCGCTCTGGTAGTCCAGATTCAGCGGGCCGCCGCCGGTGATCAGATAGATGGTGTTGAAGTTGTTGAAGGCGCCGGCCACGGACATGATGAAGATCGGGGAAATGGAATTCATCAGCAGCGGGAAGGTGATGCTCCGGAATACCCGGAAGCTGGAGGCACCGTCCAGTGTGGCGGCTTCGTAGACATCCTTGGGAATGTTCTTGATAATGTTCTCGGAGAGCATCATGGGATAGGAGAAGCCCGTCCAGATGCTCACCAGAATCAGCGCGCAGCGTGCCGGCCCCACGGAGGTGAGCCAGCGGATATTGTCGATGCCGAACAGCCCCAGAATCTGGTTGATGAAGCCGTAGCCTGTGTCAAACATACTCTGCAGTACCAGCAGCGTGATGTAGCCGGGGATGGCCCAGGGGAGGATGTAGATGAATTTGAAGAACTTCCGTCCCCGCAGGTGGGGATTGCTCAGCAGCACCGCCAGAATGATACCCAGAAAATAGGGCAGAACCGAGGAGCAGAGCGACCAGACCGCCGTCCAGCCCAGAATGCCGAAGAAGGTTTTGGCGTACTGCCCCAGCACCAGAAGATCCCGGTAG
This sequence comes from Bacillota bacterium, assembly GCA_029007925.1. Taxonomy (GTDB): domain Bacteria; phylum Bacillota; class Clostridia; order Oscillospirales; family Oscillospiraceae; genus Faecousia. The sequence continues at coordinate 20,346 of JAQXIT010000155.1, forward strand.
TTTTCCAGCCCCACCCAGTTGAGAATGTGGGCGGGAGGCTGGTGGCCGGCGTCGTAATCCGTGAAGGCAAGGCAGATGGAAAAGACCAGCGGCAGCAGCACTACCGCCGCGATGGCGATGATGCCGGGAGCCAGGAACAGGACGTGGGCATGGCCGTGAGACCAGGTTCGCAGACTTTCCGCCGTGGTTTCCTGCCGGTAGGTGCTGCTGCGCAGCTTCAGGCCGCTGCGATAGGTGGCGCGGATGTTGCAGATCCAGAAGATCAGATATCCGGCAAAGATGATGGCCGCCAGAATGCCGTAGACCATCAGCACCAGGGAGTGATCCTGCATGGGCGTATGGCCCAGAGTGATCAGACCCTGGATGGCGTCTCTGCCCCAGAAGTGGAAGAGGGCAATGGCGGCGGCTTCCACCAGCGCGTAGACGGTGCCCAGCAGGAACCGCTTCTGGATCAGCAGTCCCGCGCCGCAGAAAATCGCGGAGCAGGCGGCCTCAGCCGCGGCGGCGGAGTGGGCGCCGGAGGGCAGCGCGGCGGCTCCGGGCGCGTTGATTTGTTTTTGTCGCATGGTTAACACATCCTATCTGTTTCGCTCCGGATGCCGGAGAATCACTTCTTCAGCAGCTCGATGTTGGCCTTGATGTCCTCGGCAACCTTCTTCATGGTGGCGGCGATGTCCTCGCCGTTGACATAGATGGAGGTGGTGGAAGCGGTCAGCGGATCCCACACCGCGTTCAGCTCGTTGATGGCGGGCTGGGGATAGCTGTTCTCCAACTGGGCGTAGAAGCCCTTCAGGCAGTCATCCGCCAGAATCTTCTCGTTTGTGGAGGAGCTGACGGTGGAGGGAATGCGTCCGGTGATCTCGTAATATTCGATGATGTACTCGTCCCGGGTGGCAAATTCCAGGAACTTCTTGCTCTCCTCCTGGTTCAGGCTGAAGGAGCTGATGGCCAGACCGTAGCCGCCGCAGAAGGTGATGGGGGTGCCGTACTCGCCGTTGCCCAGAGGAATTTCGGGAATGGGCGCCACACCTACGTTGATGCCGGCTCTGCGGAAGTTGCCCAGATCCCAGCTTCCGTCCAGAATCACCGCGGCCTTGCCGCTCTGGAATTTGCTCTGCATCAGGGTAATGGTCATGTCGGCGGGAATGGTCTTCTCATCCAGCAGATTCTTGATGAAGCCGCAGGCGGCGATGGAGCCGTCGTTGGCGATGCCCAGATCTGTGGGATCGTAAGCGCCGTTTTCGTCCTGACCGAAGATGTAGCCGCCGAAGGCCTCGTTGAAGGCCCAGGTGTAGTAGGGATTGGTGTAGTCGATCAGCAGACCGAAGGTCTGATTCTTGGACTTGATGCCCTCACCGAAGTTGTTGTAATCCCGGGCAAAGGCAATCAGATCCTCCCAGGTTTCGGGGAATTCCGGCAGCAGATCCTTGTTGTACAGCAGCGCGGTGGTCTCGATTCCCAGAGGCACGCCGTAGAGCTTGCCCTGATACTGCATCAGCTGCTGAGAGCCGCCGATGTACTTGGTTTCCAGTTGGGTTTCTTCCTTGGAAAGCTCCAGGAACAGACCCTGCTCCACAGCCTTGGCCAGATCGCCGCCGCCGCCCTGCACGTAGATGTCGCCGCCCTTGCCGAAGGGGCCGTCCAGCGCCAGCTTGTCGGAGGCGGTCAGGCCGGTGTAGGTGAAAACGTGAACCGGGACGCCGGTTTCCTGGGCGTAGTCCTTGGCCATTTTGGTGAACAGCTCTTCCAGATCCTCACCGACCCAGACGGACAACTGTCCTTTCTTGCTGGAACCGTCGTTTTTGCTGCAGCCGGCACCCATCAGGCAGATGGCGCAGAGCATGGCAGCCAGAAGAATGACTGATAAAACTTTCTTCATGTTGATACCCTCCATTAAAATTTGTTAAGCAAGCGCGGAAAAAAGCGATATTTCGCTGCAAATTCATTATATCAACCGAACTTGCCCCCGTTATAGTCCCTATCTTGTATTAAATTAGCACAATTTTTGCCGGATTGACCACCGCGGTGCCGCCGGACGGGACGGGAAACCGGCGGCCGGAGAACCGCCCCCGCGGAAAAGCACCGCCGGCGCCGGATTTCCGGGCTCCGGAACGGCGCGTTTCCGGGGCATCCGGCGGCAGACTCCAAGATATACAAAGGCCCCAGTCTTTGCTTGACAAAAACTGGGGTCTTGCACAAAGAACGGAGTCGCTTCCCGGGGGAGAATCGGGAGATCATGCTTCCGTCGTACCACGGTGGCGTTTGCGCAGCTCGGTGGGGGAGATGCCCATGGTGCGCTTGAAGATCCGGGAGAAGTAATTGATGTCCTGAAAACCGGTGGCGAAAGCAATGGCGGTGATGGAATCATTGGTGGAAACAATCATGTCCACCGCCTTCTGGATTCGCACAAGATTGACATAGTCCAGGAAGGTTTTGCCGATGCACTGCTGGAAAATCTTGCAGATATAGTATTTGTTGATGTGCAGGATCTCCACCAGATCATCCAGCTTGATCCGCTCGGCGTAATGCTCGTCCACATACTGCAAAATGGTGTTGACCCGCTCCCGGGACAGGGATGCCGGCGTTTTTTTCTGCTCGATGCTGCGAACCTCACCGCACTGGGTGAACAGCAGAAACAGCATCTGGAACAGCAGCGCCTTCAGCCGAAGCTGATAGGCATCCGGGTGGCCGGTGAAAATTTCGGAGCAGGTGCGGATTCCGTTGTTCAGCTCGCTGTTGCCGCAGACCCGGGAGGGCAGGGTGATCCGCCCCTCCATCAGGGGGGTGATGAACTTTTCCTCCAGGGACTCCACATAGCGGCTGCGGAAAATGTCCATGTCGATAATCAGGCAGTACAGGGTGGTGTGGGGGTCGAACCGGGTGCAGGAATGAAGCTGCTGGGGGTTGATGACCGCTACGGAACCGGCGTCAATCAGATAGGCCTTCCGCTCGATCTCCACCTCCAGCCAGCCGCTTTGCACCGCGATCAGCTCCATACATTTGTGCCAGTGCAGTGGGAAAACCCCGGATGTGGGGGCGTTGATGCAGTCGTAGTAGAAGGAATTGATGCCGATCTCCTGATTGGGCATCTGTACGTTTTCCTGATAGATGATATAATTCTGCGCCATGCCGGCAGCCTCCGTTTCCGGGGAAAATCACAAAATCGTCCTAATATATCGCAAAAATAGATATAGTCCGGGTGGGTTATTTCCTTTATGATTTAGGCAGAAGTGAAAAATCAAAGTGAAATCCAAACCGGCTTTTGTTTATTATACCATGATACGGAGAATTTGCAATAGCAATATTTTACTGGGAGCGCATTATGAATAAACCTGCTTGTTCCGGCACTTTCTATCATATTTTTGTTCATTCCTTCTGCGACGCCAACGGTGACGGGATCGGAGACCTGCGGGGAATCCTCAGCCGGCTGGATTATCTGGAGGCGCTGGGCATCGAGGGATTGTGGCTGTCTCCCATTCATCCGTCGGCATCCTATCACAAATATGACATCCTGGACTTTTATGCCGTGGATCCGGCCTTTGGTACCATGGCGGATCTGGAGGAGCTGGTGGCCCAGTGCCACCGGCGGGGCATCCGGGTGATTCTGGATTTGATCCAGAACTGCTCCAGCCGGAACCATCCGGCCTTCCGCAAGGCGCTGGCGGATCCCGACGCCCCGGAGCGGCGGTGGTACTGGTTCGACGATACCCCCGACGCGGCGGAATTCGACCGCAAGTCCCTCTGGAATAACTTCCCCTCCTGGCATACCGCCGAAAACGGCACCCGCTATATCGGCATTTACAGCAAGGAAATGCCGGACTTCAACTTCCACGACCCCGGCATTCGGCGCGAATGCAAGAATGTGGCCCGGTTCTGGCTGGAAAAGGGCATCGACGGTTTCCGGCTGGATTCCGCCATGCACCTGTTCAGCTCCTCCGAGGTGGATTCCGGGGTCTCCTACCACGGATTGAACATCGAGTGGTGGGTGGAATTCCGGGAATTCTGCCGCTCCATCCGTCCCGACTGTTACCTCATCGGCGAGGTGTGGACGGAGCCCGGGGAGCGGGCACTGTATTACCGGGGACTGGACAGTACCTTCCATTTCTATCTGGGCAACGCCATTGAGGCGGTCATCAAGGGCAGCCTCTCGCCCACGGTGTTCTCCCGGCAGTTGGAAAGCGCCTGCCGCTGCGCCCGGCTGGTCAGCGAGACCTATCTGGACGCGCCCTTCCTGAGCAATCACGATATGTGCCGGTTCGCGGAGACCACCGGCTTTGACCGGCAGGATCTGAAGCTGTCGGCCGCCATTTATCTGACGCTGGAGGGCATCCCCTTCGTCTACTACGGAGAGGAACTGGGAATGGCGCCGCTGCCCGAGGATCAGTGTCCCCAATTCCCGCCGGAGGATTATCTCGCCCGATCCCGGACGGCGTTCCCATGGACGGAAGGGCGCTGCGCCTTCCGGTTCCCCAAGGGCTGCCGCTGCGACGGCCCGGAGATACAGGAGCGGGATCCTGACTCCCTGCTGATGTTCTACCGCCGGCTGATTCACCTGCGCCGGGCGTGCGAAGCGCTGCGTTACGGGCGTTGGCAGAGCGGGGAATGCGGCCCCTCCCTGCTGCGCTACCGGATGGCCTGGGGAGAAAAAGCCGCCGAAATCTGCCACAACCTGTCGCCTCAGCCTATCCCGGTTTCCGGATCGGAGGGAACGCCTCTGGATCTGATGACCGGCCGCCCGCCGCTGCGGGATGAAAACGATAGATGGATCCTGCTGCCGAAGCACAGCCTGATCTTCTATAAATAAAATTCAATGGAGGACAAAACAATGAAAAAGAAACTGTTTGCGGCTATTATTCTGTGTATGGCTCTGGTACTGGTTCTGGCCGGCTGCCAGGCCGCTCTGCTGAGCACCAATGTGACGGTCTATGCCGACGGTTCCGGCGTTAAGACCATTACCGCCGTGATCTACGGCGACGAATGCATTCTGGCCGGCGAGGAGGGCATCGATGAGCCCGGTCTCGTGGGCAACAACTCCAAGTACCTGCTGGTTTCCGGCGACGCGCTGGTCAACAAGATCAAGTCCTACAGCGCTCTGGAGGACATTCAGGTGACCGCTTCCGAGCAGGACGGCAAGACCATCCTGACCGTTTCCTACGCCTTCAGCAGCATGGACGATTACTTCGCCAAGACCAAGACCCTGGCCAAGGACAACGCCGATAAGATCGAGGCGCCCACCTTCACCGACAACGGCGACGGCACCTTCACCTTCAAGGAGAACACCGAAAATACCGGCTATGCCGTGGACAACCTGTTCCAGTCTCTGTACAACGACCCCGAGGCTTTCTCCAAGGACGGTCAGGGCGACTGCAATCTGGAGGAATTCGGCTACGACTACACCTGCATCTACACCGTCCTGGCTGAGTCCGCCACCGTGGGCGATCAGACCACTACCGTGAACGTCAACGAGTACAACGAAACCAACACCATCATCGAGCTGGATTGGGAGGACTACATTGAGGTCACCGGCAAGCCTGCCGCCGCATCCTCCGACGAAAAGCCCGAGCCCACCGAGACTCAGGCCACTGAGCCTCAGCCCACCCAGCCCGCGGAGGAAAAGACCGATTCCTCCACCGGCCTCATCATCGGAATCGTCGCCGCCTGCGTGGTAGTGGCAGCCGTTGTGGTGATCGTCATCGTTTCCAAGAAGAAAAAGGCATAATCCGCCGCTATACAATGGGGCTGCCTCGGGCCGATCCCGGGAGGGATCGGTGGGGCGGTCCCTTCCCATCAAATTATCATCTGGAGGGATTATCTATGTCCAATTTCAAATTTTCCGTAGGCCCCTGGAACGTCCATACCGGCGCCGATTCCTACGGCCCCGAGACCCGCAAGCCCATTGATCTGGAGACCAAATTCGCGAAATTTGCCGAGCTGGGCTTCTCCGCTGTCCAGTTCCACGATGACGACGCGGTTCCCAATATGAACAACATGACCACGGAGGAAATCAAGGAATATGCCCGGGGCGTGAAGAAGCTGCTGGACAAGTACGGCCTGAAGGCCGAATTCGTGGCACCCCGTCTGTGGATGGATCCCCATACCAAGGACGGCGGCTTTATGAGCACCAGCGCCGAGGATCGGGAGTACGCTCTGTGGCGGGCTTACCGCTCCGTGGACATCGCCAGGGAGCTGGGGACGGATATGCTGGTGCTGTGGCTGGCCCGGGAGGGCACCCTCTGCGCCGAGAGCAAGAATCCTACCTGGGCAACCAGGCAGCTCATCGATGCCATCAACAAGATCCTGTCCTACGACGAGCACATCCGGGTCTGCATCGAGCCCAAGCCCAATGAGCCCATCGACCGCTCCATCTGCGGCACCATGGGTCACGTCATGGCCGTTTCTGCCGCCACCATCGACCCCAAGCGGGTGGGCGGCAATCTGGAGTCCGCCCACGCGGTGCTGGCCGGGCTGGATCCCGCCAACGAAATCGGCTTCGCCATGGCCTTCGGCAAGCTGTTCACCGTCCATCTCAACGATCAGAACGGCATCCGCTACGATCAGGACAAGTCCTTCGGCGTGGAGAATCTGCGCTCCGCCTTCAATCAGGTCAAGGTGCTGATGGAGAATCACTACGGCGAAAAGGGCGAATATGTGGGCCTCGACGTGAAGGCCATGCGCACCACCTCCGATGAGGACAGCTACGAGCATCTGAAAAACAGTCTGGCCATTTTCAAGGCGCTGGAGGAGAAAGCCGCCCGGTACGATTACGATTATGCCAACCGGCTCATCGCGGAGCGGAAATTCGAGCAGCTGGAAATGTACACCATGAACCTGATTATGGGCCTGGTGTAACCGGAGGAAAAAAATTCCGGTGGCGCCGCGAAGCGTCATCGGATACAATGGAAGAAAAGCATGGGAAAAGGAGACGCTGCCATGCAGGCGAAAAACAAAAGTGTCATTTATTGGAAATGGGAGGATGAAACCCTCCGAAGCGATCTGCCGGGAAAGATCGACGACCTCTGCCGGCGGATGGATGTGGGCTCCGTGTTCATCGGCCTGCACTGGATCCGCCATCGGTTTACGGATCGGGAGGTGCAGGACGCGCTGACGCTGTGCTGCGAGGAATTCCATCGCCGGGGCGTGCGGGTCATCAGCGAGGCCTGCCCCCGCAATGAGGCCGCGTCCTTTTTTGACGATCATTCCGGCGAGACGGCGTACCTGACCACCGCCACGGAGATCCCGCTGGACGAAGAGGGCCGTGGCGAGGCGGCGGTCGGTACCCCCACCGTGCCCCACTATTGGCGGACGGCGGAGCATACCGGGCCCGCCATGCTCCGGGCGTTTCTGGTGGACAAGACCGGCGAGCGCCGCTATGCCGCCGGAAGTGCCCGGGAAGCGGACGGCTGCGTGACCATTCTCCCGGAGGGGGAGACCACCCGGGTTCGCTTCGACGGCGGCGCCGGAGTTGCCAACCGGTGGGCGGTGGTGTTCGTGGGCATTCCCCAGCCCATCCCCGATCTGGCCAGCGACGCCTTCGGCGGTTTTTACACCGGCCTGGTGGAAACCGTAAAGCGTGCCGGCGCCGACGGCGTCATGTCTGACGAATGGGGCTATGACGTGGTCCTGAATATGGAGGATCAGGACGGCCGGAAAGAGCTGTACATGGAGCATCTGACCTATTCGGAGAATTTCGCCCGCCGGTATGCCCAGCTCTGCGGACGGACGCTGGAGGACGACCTGCTGCGGCTGTTCTATGTGGAGGACGGCCGCCGGGATCTCAGTATCCGCTGCGTCAACGCCTATCACGGAACCTTCCGGGACATCATGCGGCGCAATGACGAGATCATGTATGGCATTTGCAAGGAAATTCTGGGGCCGGATGCCTTCTACGGCGTGCATCCCACCTGGTGGGGCAACAATTACCTGCAGAATTTCGAGGGCTTCAAGAACGCCTTCTACTGGTGGGAGGCCAAGCGGGACATCGCCCAGGTGGACGAGATCGTGATTATGCCCATCCGCACCGCGCTGGCTCACAAATGGGGCGGCGATACCTGGTACAATATGTGGTACTCCATGGGTACCCGGGATATCAAAACCTATTACCGGGACACCTGGAACAACGTCCGCTTCGGCGGCAGAACCCACTACCTGGGCTACGAATGCCCCAACGAATCGGTGGTTCTGGAGCTGAAGCCGGCGGGACTGCTGGAAAGCATCGAGGAAATGGACGCCGAGGTGCGGCTGCTGGACGGAATCCAGAACGCCATGCCCGACTGCCGGGTGCTGGTGCTGTTCGGAATGCAGAACGCCCTGAACTGGCACTACGACGACCGGATCGGCCCGCCCTGGTACCCGAGGCACAAGGTGCTGACCGCCGTTCTCCAATGCGCGGACGTCCTGTTCCGGCGGACGCTGTGTGATCTGGTGCCTACCACCGAGATCGAAAACGGCAGCCTGACGGTGGACGGCGGCAGGGCGCGCTACGGAACCCAGGAATACGACGCCGTGGTGCTGCTGGGCGCCGACAGTCTGTCGCCCGTCTGCTTCCCCTTCCTGCAGAGGCTGGACGGGAACCGGCTGATCGTGGCCGGCCCGGCGGAAGAATTCGAGGACGGACGTCCTCTGACGCCGGAATGCCAGTCGGTGCTGAACCGGGGTGTTCGGCTGCCGGAGGTGGACTGCCCGGAGCGGATCGGACAGATTCTGGCGGACTGGGGAATTGCCCAAAACCGTTGGGAAAACGGCTGCGTGCTGGCCGACGGCTCCCTGATTTTCACTGCCGAGGGCGAAAAGCCCACCGGCAATCCCCTCAGCGTCCATGTCCGCCATGGAGATCTGACGGTGGATTTCGAGGGCGAGGATTTCCTGTTCCTCCATCATCGGGACGGCGGCTATACGCCCGTCTGCCCCGGAGGCGTCTGCCGGCTCAACGGCAAGACGGTCTGAGGGAAAGCGGAAAAGCGTTCCCTCCCAATTACCGAAACGCAGGATCCTCCGGGATCCCGAAAATATACCGAAAGGGGCAATCAGACAGCATGAAAAGACGAACCATCCGCAAGCTGCTGGCCGTGATTCTGGCCGTGGTTCTGGCTGTTCTTCCCATGGCGGGATGCTACGGCGGCAACCGGAACACGGACATCGACTGGACGGACTACGACTATGACGCGCCTCCCCAGGTCAATACGGAGCGTGTCAAGCGCCTGGCCGGCGGCTACTGGCCCGCGCCTCCCGGCTTCGGCGGAAATCTGGCCGGCTCTCAGGTGGGCGATGTGGGCTACTATGTCTACGAGTCCATGTTCCTTGTGATCGTGGGTACGGATAAGATCATTCCCCGGCTGGCGGAGGAATGGGTGCATGATGGCAATGTCACCACCGTCAAGCTGGTGCGGAACCGCTTCTGGAGCGACGGCACCAGGTTTACGGCCAAGGATCTGTACGCTTACTATATCATCAATATCACCGACGCCGCCATCAACCGGCAGCTGGAGTCCATCCGTGTGGTGGACGATTACACGCTGGAATTTGTCTGGGTGGAGCCCATGGTGTCCGATACCCAGAAGATGCTGTATCTGGCGGAGGGCTGGCAGGCTTCCACGCCGTACCACATTTTCGGAGAATTTGTGGATCGGATTGAGGCCATCATGGCCCAGGCTCAGCCCTACACCGGCGAACGTGCCAAGCATACCGCCTTCGGCCTGACCTTCACCAAGGAACAGAAGGCCGAGCTGAAAACCATTTTCAACGACTACAAGAACGTGGATCTGGAGACTCCCGTCGGAACCGGCCCCTACATGGTGGAAAAGGCCACCAATGTGCAGGTCAATCTGGTGGCGAATCCCTATTTCCCCGACGCCGACAAGCTGGAGTTCCAGAAGCTGGAGATGCAGAACGTGTCGGACTACAATTCTCTGCTGTGCAGCGGCGGAACGGATACCTTCATCGGCACGCTGTCCTATGATATGTCCGTGAACATTCTGGAGCAGAGCGGCAGCATGGTCATGTACCCGCTGCTGGAGCAGAAGTGCATCGGCCTGATCTTCAACACCAACAGCAAGCCGCTGGACGACGTGCGGGTTCGCAAGGCTCTCAACGAGCTGGTGGATCGCAAGACCATTCGGGAGACGGCCAACTACTGGGCGGTGGAGAATGACGTGGCCACCACCGGCATGGTGCCGTCCTCCATGGAGAAGTACATCGATGCGGATGTGCTGGCCAAATTTGACCATTACACCGGCAGTGCCGAGAAGGCCGCCCAAATGATGGAGGATGCCGGCTGGACCCGGAATGCCGAAGGCAAGTGGCAGGATGCCGGCGGAAAGACCTATAAGCTGGTCATCGCCGCCAACGCGGGCTGGGGTGCCCAGGGCATCACCGCCGCCACCGAAATCGCCCGTCAGCTTACGGAGTTCGGCATCGAAACCGAAGCCAAGGCCGCCGAGGCCACCGTCGTGGTGTCCAACATGAAGGAAGGCCTCTACGACATGATGATCGATTATGTGGATATGACCTACAGCATCTCCGATCCTTACAAGGCTCTGAGCAACTACTACGGCGACACCACCGAGAAGGCCGGTATCAAGGTCAACGAAACGCCGCTGATCCTGAAGGACTACGACGGCCGGGAGATCAATATGAAGGAAGCTGTGGATTCCCTGCTGTACATCAACAATGAGGCCGAGTACCGGGATCTGGTGGGGCGCATCGCCTGGGCGACCAACGACAACGCCATCGCCATCAACCTGTATCAGAACGTCATGTGCGTATGGGAGAACGCCGCCACCTCCAAGGGACTGCCCATGGAGGAGCTGTTCAGCGAGTATAACCGCATGATGCCTCTGCCCCGCAGCGAGGAGGAGTATGAGGAAATCGCGGTGCTGAACCGTGCCTACGCGCCCTTCGCGGAGGTCTACGTCCGCAACAAGATCAAGCCCAGATAAGTCCCTTTCCGGCGCCCCGGCGGAATGGCTCCGCCGGGGACGTCCGGTTCCCGAAAACCAAAGGCGGGTGAATGAATATGTCGATCAAATACTTGGCAAAGCGCCTGGGAAACGCGCTCCTGACGCTGATTGCCGTAACCTTTGTGATTTTCTGCGTCCTGCGGATGATGCCCGGAGACATTCTGGAGCCAAAGGCCCGGGAAGAAGCGGGCCGTATGGGAATCACCTATGAGGAGGCCTATGATATCGTAGCCTCCCGATACAATTACAATCCCCACGAGCCGATCCTGCAGCAGTTTACCCGCTACGTCAAGTGCCTGCTTCGGGGAGAACTGGGAACCTCCATGACCAATCCCAAAAACACGGTGGTGAGCATCCTGTCGGTGGCGCTGCCCTGGACCATCTTCGTGGTTTCCATTTCGCTGGTGCTGAGCTTTGTCATCGGCGTCCAGCTTGGCGCGGTGATGGCCATCAAAAAGAAGGGATTCATCAACAACATCATTACCTTCTATGTGACCATCGTATCCACCGTACCCAACTACATTGTGGCGATACTGCTGTCCATCGTGTTCGTGTATCAGTTGGGCTGGTTTCCCAAATCGGGCGTTTACAGCATTGACGTGACTCCGGGCTTCAATCTGCCCTTCCTGCTCAGCGCCCTGCACCACGCGGTGCTGCCGATTTTTACTTATGTCATTACCTCCACCGGTGGGTGGATTCTGAATATGAAGGGCAGCTCCATCCATACGCTGGGCAGCGACTATGTGTTTGCCGCCCGGGCCAGAGGTCTGCCGGACAGCATCATCATGCGCCGGTATATGAAGCGCAACGCCATGATCCCCCTGGTGACCACGCTGGCCATGTGCTTCGGCGGTATGATTGGCGGCGCGACGCTGATCGAGGGCCAGTTCCAGTACCTCGGCATGGGTTCCTACCTTGCCAAAGCCCAGGGCGAACGGGACTACATCCTCTATCAGGGATTGCTGCTGTGCGTATCCTTCTCGGTCATCGTCGCCAATCTAATCGCGGATCTGCTGTACAGCAAGCTGGATCCCAGAATACGATTGGAGTAAGCCTATGGGAAAGAGATTTGTGAAATCGGTCCGGGACTTTTTCAAGGTCATTTTCCGGAACCGTCAGGCCACCGTTGGCCTGTTCATTCTGGCATTTTTCATTCTGATGGCCACCGTGGGCACGGCGGTGACGCCGCTGGATATGACGGTGGACTTTGCCAACCGGTTCCAGATGCCCTCGGCACAGCACTGGCTGGGCACCGATTATCTGGGACGGGACATTCTGGCCCAGACCATCCACGGTTCCCGGGACGTGCTGACACTGGGCGCGGTGTGCGCCCTGATGGCGCTGGCGCTGGGCATTGCCGTAGGCGCCGCCGGAGCCTTTATCGGCGGCTGGGTGGATACGGCGCTGAATTTTGTCACCAATATCTTCCTTACCATTCCTTCCTTCCCCCTCATGCTGATTCTGGCGGTGGCCTTCAACGTCCAGAATATCTGGGCGGCGGGCTTCATTCTGGCGGTGGTGTCCTGGGGCGGCGTGGCCCGGGTGGTGCGGGGGCAGATTCTGTCCCTGAAGCACGCGGAGTATATCACAGCCTGCCGGATTATGGGTCTGAAAACCTGGTACATCATCCTCCGGGAGATCCTGCCCAACATGGTCTCTTTGCTGGCGGTGCAGTTCATCGGATTGTTTCAGGGCGGAATCGCCTCCAGTATGGGCCTGATGATGCTGGGCGCCCTGACCTACCGCCCCACCAACTGGGGCGTCATGCTCAATCTGGCGCTTCAGAATACGGGCATCGCCTACAATCCCAAGGGACTGATCTATTTCTTCACGCCCATTGTGTGTCTGGCGCTGCTGCAGCTGGGGTGCATCTTCTTCAGCAGCGGTCTGGATGAGGCGCTGAATCCCAGACTGCGCACCGAATAACAGAAAGGCGGAACATTCCCATGACAAACAATATTGTGGAAGTCCGGGACATGACCGTGGAGTTCCGAAAGCCCAGAGGCGCCCTGCTGGCCGTCAATCATGTGGATTTCGATGTCCGGGAGGGCTGCGTCACGGCGCTGGTGGGCGAAAGCGGCAGCGGCAAGAGCACGCTGGCCTTCACCATGCTGAACATCGTCAACACCACCGGCAGGATTCTGTCCGGTGAGGTGCTGTACGGCGGCCGGAATATTCTGGAGCTGAGCACGGAGGAGCTGAACGCCTACAAGTGGAAGGAAGTTTCCATGATCTTCCAGTCCGCCCAGAGCGCCCTGAATCCGCTGATGACCATTCAGGAGCATTTCTGGGAGACCTATCATGTCCATGAGCCCCACGCTAAAGAGGAGGACGTGATTCCCCGGTTCCGGCAGCTTCTGGAGGACGTTCGGCTGGATCCCGACCGGGTGCTGAAGCTGTATCCCCATGAGCTGTCCGGCGGCATGAAGCAGCGGGTGATGATCGCCTTCGCCATGCTGCTGGAGCCCAAGTTCCTCATTCTGGACGAGCCCACCACGGCGCTGGACGTGATTACCCAGGACTATATTTTCTCCATTCTGGATCGGATCCATCAGGAAACCGGCGTGTCCATGCTGCTGTTGACCCACGATATCGGCGTGGTGGCCAAGGTGGCCGACCGTATCGCGGTGATGTACGCCGGCCGGATCGTGGAGATGGGGGACATTTTCGAGGTGTTCCGCAGTACCGCCCATCCCTACGCCCACGCCCTGATTACCACGGCGCCCTCTCTTCTGGACCGGGACGAGGACAAGGAACCCATTCCGGGGACGCCGCCGGATCTGATCGATCTGCCGGCAGGCTGCGCCTTCCATCCCCGCTGTCCCTATGCCACGGAGCTGTGCCGCAGGGAGGTGCCGGTGCTGCGCACCGTTGGCGAGGATCATCAGGCCGCCTGCCATCATATGGAAACCTTCCGAAAGGAGGCGGGCATTCATGGATGAAAAGACACCCCTGATCTCCCTGCAGCATATGGATCTGTACTATGAAACCAAGCGGGGACTGTTCAAACCGCCGCTGCGGGTTGGCGCCGCGCTGGATATCAATCTGGATATCCGAAAGGGAGAGGTGCTGGCCATCGTGGGCGAGAGCGGCTGCGGAAAAACCACCCTCGGAAATGTGATTATCGGAATGCTGAAGCCCACCTCCGGCAAGCTCCTGTACAACGGACAGGACGTGTACGGCATGGGCAGAGCCGCCTTCCGGGAGTACCGCAGCAGCGTCCAGCTGGTGCAGCAGGATTCCTACGCGGCATTGAACCCGGTGAAAACCCTGCGCCATTCCCTCTGCGGGCCGGTTCTGCACAAGAAACTGGCCAAAAACGGCGCGGAAGCGCTGGAGCAGGTGTACGAAGCCCTGGATATGGTGGGCATCAACCACGAGGAGCTGGACAAATATCCCCATGAGCTGTCCGGCGGCCAGCGTCAGAGAATCCTGATGGCACGGGCAATTCTGATGCGTCCCAAGCTCATCGTGGCGGACGAGCCGGTGTCCATGATCGACGTGTCTCTGCGGATTTCCATTCTGAATCTGATGTCCAAGCTCAACAAGACCCTGGGCATTGCCTTTGTATACATCACCCATGATTTCGGCACCGCCCGCTACATCGCCCGGGAGGGCAGCATCGCCATCATGTATCTGGGTAAGATGGTGGAGTACGGCAACGTCCGGGAGGTGCTGGAGCATCCGGCTCACCCCTATCTGCAGGCGCTGCTCACCGCGGTGCCGGTTCCCGATCCCTTCATCGCCAAACGGAAGCGGGAGCTGCCCCTGAAGAGCATCGATATGCCCAGCGTGGCGGCGCCGCCCACGGGCTGCCGGTTCCATCCCCGCTGCCCCTATGCCGAGGAGCGCTGCTCCCGGGAGGAGCCGGAGCTGCTGCCCTGCGATAATGGTGCCTGCGCCTGCCATCTGACCTCCCGGCTTCCCCAGTGGTCGCTGCGGAAGGACAAGCTGGGACGGTAGAGAGGAGTGCATACCATGTCCGAATACCGCGTTTCCCTCTACAAGGGCTGCATGGTTACGGTTCTTGTATTGCTGCTGCTGACCGTATTTTGCCTTGTCAACGGAGAGCCGGGCTCCGCGCCCTTCTGGCTGTGCATCTTTTCCTTAGTGGTGGATGTACCTTTTCTCGGCTTCCTGCTGTTCCAACTGATCCGGGACTGCCGAAAGATCCGCAGACCGGAGCAAAGCAAAGATCCGTCCCCGGCGCGGGACTGCAATCAAACAAAAGGAGGAAACCCAACATGAAAACAAGCAGAAAAATCCTGATCCTTGCCGTGATCGCGGCGCTGTGCCTGACGCTGGCCGCCTGCGGACACGCCGTTCCCTCCGGCATCGTGGAGATGGACCCGGAAACCGGTGCCGGTACCGCCAGCTTTACCATGGTGGTGCCGAAAAACGGCGCGCCGGACGTGGGCAACAATTTCGTGGAGCCCAACGGTGACGACGGCCCCAACAACACCGGCTACATCACCAGCCCCGACGCCCTGCTGACCCTCATGCAGAACAATGTCCCCGAGGGCTTCACTGTCACCATGGAGGAGGTCACCAAGATGGTGGGCCGGGAGGATGAGTTCGGAGACATCGATAACGTGGACGAAGGCTCCTTCGACTACACCGTGACCTTCTCCTTCAACGGCATTGACGATCTCAACGCCAAGCTCAAGCAGTGGCTGCCCCAGCGGTATTGGGATGCCGCCGCCCAGGTGCTGACCTTTGAGGTGAAGGAAGCGACGCTGTCCGACGGCAGCCTGACGCTGGATATGCACATTCTGGATGTCATTACCCAGTGGGCTTACACCGTCATCAGCACCGATACCACCGGCGCCGTGGTGGACGGCGGCAGCGGCTTTGACTATGTTTACTGCTACAATCTGGCCAAATCCACGCTGACTGTGAAGCTGGGCGATGCCGAGACCACCGAGCAGTACGATTCTGTTGCCATGGACGTCACCGCCGGCAAGTCCGACGAGCCCGTCGCCACCGATCCTCCCGCCACGAAGCCCGCCGAAACCGATCCCCCCGCCACCCAGCCCACCGAATCCCAGCCCGCTCCGACGACGGAACCCACCGATAAGCCGGACGCGGGTCTGACCGCCGGTGCCGTTGCTGGAATGATTGCGGCCGTGGTGGCAGTGGCCGCCGTGATCCTCGTGGTGGTGCTGCGCAAGCGGAACAAATAAGATTCCCCGCGACAAAAGCCTCCGGCCGCAGCCGGAGGCT
This sequence comes from Bacillota bacterium, assembly GCA_029007925.1. Lineage (GTDB taxonomy): Bacteria > Bacillota > Clostridia > Oscillospirales > Oscillospiraceae > Faecousia. Next base: position 36,524 of record JAQXIT010000155.1, read on the forward strand.
TTTTACCCGCAGGAAGAATGGCTTCTGAATGGAAATATCCGTCACACCAGCAGAAAGCAGCCGGTGTAGGCGATGGCTTTGGAGCCGTAGTAGTAGCGAAGGCCGCTGTCCCGGCACGCCTGCATTACCAGCAGACCGTAGGCTTCCATGGAAGATACCATTCGCCGGGGAAACCGGCAGGGCGCGTCCGGGTAGGTACAGCTCCCGCAGATCCGGCAGCCGCCGGTGCCGAGAGCCAGCAGCTCCGGATAGAGGGGCAGCAGCCGCGCCTGCAGGCGGCTGAAATTCTCCTTGTGGACGGCCTCGGCGTCCATCATGCCCTGACCGTCCAGCTCGTCCTCCAGCTCCCGGACGGTCTGTACCAGGATTCCCTCCCGGTACCGGGAGATCCGCTCCTGGCACTGTTCCGGCGTGCCGCAGCCCGGCGGGCAGCTCCAGCGGGCATCATAGGCGCCGCAGCCTTCGCACATTTTCCGAACCTCCGGATCCGGCCGGAGGATTTCGGCCCGCAGGGGGACGATTTCGGTAAATCCGGCCTCTTTTCCCAGCCGGACAAGCGCTTCATAGGGCAGCATCGGTGTGCCTCCTCTCAGATTTCGGGGAATTCCAGCTCATCCACAAAGGCGTCCTGAAAATCCGGCACGGTAGCAAGCTCCAGAAACTCCGCCTGCCGGGCCAGACGCCGGGCGGACTCCCAGCGGTGCCGGTTCCACAGCACCAGCTTGGCGCCTTCTCCGGCGGCGTTGCCCACGGGACGGATTTTTTTCCGCAGAACCCCGGGGATCAGCCCAATCCGGCAGGCACTGTCCGGATCCATGAAGGTGCCGAAGGCGCCGGCCACGCAGACCTGGTCAATATCCTCCGGCGCCGCCCCCAGACGCCGTGCCAGCAGCCTGATTCCGGCGCAGATGGCGGCTTTCGCAAGCTGAAGCTGCCGGACATCCTTCTGAGTCAGTACCACGCCGGTGTCCCCCAGCCGGAATTCGCCGCCTTCCAGACGCCCGCTTTCGTCCATGTGTCCCGTTCGGAGCAGAACCGCGGCCAGATCGATGAGTCCGGAGCCGCAGATTCCCCTGGGCTGGGTGTCTCCGATGACACTCCACCGGATTTCTCCGTTTTCCAACCGGACATGATCCACGGCGCCGAAGCCGCCCCGCATTCCGCAGGAGATACCGGCGCCCTCCAGCGCGGGGCCGGCGGCGGTGGAGCAGGCAATCATGCGCTCCCGATTGCCGAGCACGATCTCGCCGTTGGTGCCGATATCCACCAGCAGCGTCAGTTCCTGCCGGTTTTCCCAATCTCCCGCCACCAGACAGGCCACGGTATCGGCGCCCACGAAACCGGCGATCACCGGCAGCATCAGCAGCCGGGCGTTGGGATGGGCCCGGAGCCCGTAGTCGGCGCAGCGAAGTGTGACGGCGTCGCTCAGAGCGGGATTGTAGGGAGCCCGAGCCAGGGAATCGGGGGAGATCCCCAGAAACAGATGGTGCATACAGGTGTTGCCCGCCAGACTGACGGCCAGAACCTGCTCCCGGGAGATGCCGGCTTCGCCGCAGAGCTGCCCCAGCAGCGCGTCCAGAGCCTCCCGGACGCACCGTGCCGGCTCCTCCGGGCCGTGCTCCAGGGCGTAATTGGCCCGCTGAATCACATCGGCGCCGCAGCGCGCCTGAGGATTGGGGGCGCCGACCCGGGCGGCGGTGCCGTGGTCGTCCAGAAGGTAGCCCGCCAGTGTGGTGGTGCCAAGATCAAAGGCAGCCATGTACTCTTTCCGGGGGCAATCCCAAAGATCCAGAATCCGGCTGCCGCAGACTGCCGCCCACAGATGCCCCCGGGTCTGCTGCAGCAGAGAACCCAAACGGGCGGCCAGGGGGATATCCGTCTCCCATCCGCCTCTGCCGGAGACGGCTTCCAGCGCGCCGGTCAGACGCTCCCAGTCGGCGGTGCTTTCCCCTTTGGGGCAGGGGGGAACCTGCAGCTCGAATACCTGACCCCAGGGCTCCCGGGGGACGGAGACCCCTTCCCCCCGATCCAGAACGGACAGTCCCGCTTCCCGGGGCGGCGTGCGGATTTCCAGATCTCCGTCGGCAGGCGTCTGACAGGCTTTGACCTGACGCCATTGCGTATCGCCCGGAGAGCGGATTTCCACCAGGCATTTTCCGCAGGTACCCCGGCCGCCGCAGGGCGCCTCCGGCTGCAGCTCATGTGATTGCTGGGCGGCCAGAAGGGTGGTTCCCCTGGGCACCCGCAGGGTAATCTTTTCCCGGACAAAGGTGAGCTGAACTTCGGAATCCATAGCAATTCCCTCCTGTGGGAGTCAAAATAAAAAAACAGCAATATTGTTCTATTTTTGAGCAACGGAATGCGAGAAAAAAAGAAAAACCGGCATTACAATGAATACAGAAGCGGCTCAGCCGCCGCTTTTCCCATACGGTAATTGTACAATAAAATGCTACATTATGCAAGACAAAAACATGGACGGAGGAAACGGCATGATTGTTATCGGTGAAAAAATCAACGGCTCCATTCCCGCCGTGGCGGAAGCCATCGCGAAGCGCGACGCGGATTTCATCCGGGCCCGTGCCAAGGCTCAGGCGGAGGCGGGCGCCACCTATATCGACTGCTGCGCGTCGGTTCACGAGAACGAGGCGGAGACTCTGAAATGGATGATCGACTGCATTCAGGAAGTGACGGATCTGCCCATCTGCGTGGACAGCCCCAGTGCCGAAACCTTGGCGCAGGTATTTCCCCATTGCCGGCGCCCCGGCCTCATCAACTCCGTTTCCGGCGAGGGAAACAAGATCGACATTCTCTTCCCGCTGATCGCGGATACCCAGTGGCAGGTCATCTGCCTGCTGTCCGACGATACGGGCATTCCCAAGTGTGCCGCCGACCGGCTGCGGGTCTTTGACCGCATCATGGAGAAGGCCGGGGAGTATCACATCCGTCCCGGCCGCCTGCACATCGACCCGCTGGTGGAAATGCTCTGCACCTCCGAGGACGGCATCGCCATGAACGTGGAGGTTATCAGCACCATCCGCAAGCGTTACCCGGACATCCACATCACCGCGGCGGTGAGCAACATTTCCTTTAACCTGCCGGTGCGCAAGATGATCAATCTGGGCTTTACGGTGCTGGCTATGAACGCCGGCCTGGACAGCGCCATTCTGGATCCCACCAACCGGGACATGATGGGCGTGATCTACGCCACGGAGGCACTGCTGGGCCGGGACGACTACTGCATGGAATATATCGGCGCATACAGAAGCGGTATTTTCGGACCGCTGAACAAATAAAAGGAGGAAGCTACAATGGCAAGTATTCAGGAAGTGTATGATCTGGTAGCGCGGGGCAAGGCCAAGCTCATCGAGGCTGCGGTGCAGGACGCGCTGGACGCCGGCTGCGATGCTGCCGAGCTGCTGAACAAGGGCATGATCGCCGCCATGGACGAGGTGGGCGACAAGTTCAAAAACGGTGAAATCTTCGTGCCGGAAATGCTGGTTGCCGCCCGGGCCATGAAGAAGGGCGTGGAGGTTCTCAAACCCCATCTGGCCGCCGGTGCCGCAGGCGCGGCGGGAAAGGTCATCATCGGCACCGTTGCCGGAGACCTGCATGACATCGGCAAAAATCTGGTCATTATGATGCTGGAATCCGCGGGCTTTGAGGTCATCGATCTGGGCGTGGACGTGCCCCACGAGAGATTCCTGGAGACCCTGCAGGCCAATCCCGATACCAAGATCGTCTGCTATTCGGCGCTGCTGACCACCACCATGCCCTCCATGAAGGAGGCCGTGGCGCTGCTGAACGCTTCGCCCATGCGGGCGGGGGTCAAGGTCATGGTGGGCGGTGCGCCCATCACCCAGGCCTTTGCCGACGAGATCGGCGCCGACGCCTACACCGAGGATGCCGCCTCCTGCGCTCAGAGAGCCAGAGAGTTCGTCCGATAAGGGGAGGCAGAGAATATGAACAGTTACGAGCGCGTGATGAACCGGCTCGCGGGCAAGCCGGTGGATAGACTTCCCAATTTCAACCTGGTCATGATGTTCGCGGCCAAGCAGCTGGGGGTCACCTTCGGTCAGTACTGCAGCGACTATCGGCTGCTGGCGGAGGGAGCCCTGCTGTGCCATGAAAAGTACGGCTTTGATATGCTCTGCGCCATTTCCGATCCCATGCGGGAGGCGGAAGGACTGGGCGCCAAGGTGGTGGTGCCGGAGGAAGGCGTGCCCAATTCTCCCGTGAAGCGGGTGCAGAAACTGTCGGATATCGACACCCTGAAGCCGGTGGATCCTTCCTCCAGCCGGCGTATGAACGACCGTCTGGAGGCCGTCCGCCTGATGAAGCAGCGGGGCGGCAAGGACGTGCCGGTGGTTGGCTGGATCGAGGGCGCTCTGGCGGAGAGCTGCGATCTGATGAATATGCAGGAGGTCTTTATGAACCTTCTGGACGAGCCGGAGGCCATGGAGCAGCTCATGGATGTGTGCATGGAGCAGAGCCTGTGGTTTGCCCGGGAGCAGGTGAAGGCCGGCGCCGACATGATCGGCCTGGGCGACGCGGCGTCCTCCCTCATCGGCCACTCGCTGTACGAGGAGTTTGCCCTGCCCTACCAGCAGAAGATGATCCGCGCCATCCACGACATGGGTGCCAAGGTCAAGCTGCACATCTGCGGCAATGTGAACTCGGTGCTGGATCTCATCGGCCAGACCGGTACGGACATCATCGACCTGGACTTCATGGTGGATATTGAGCGGGCGGCGGACATTCTGCCGGAGAGCTGCTGCATCTGCGGCAATTTCAACCCTGTGACCGTCATGTATCAGGGCACCCCGGAGCTGGTGAAGCAGGAGGTCAGGCGGTGCAAGCAGATCCGGAACCGGAACCGGAATTTCATTTCCGCCGGCTGCGAGATCCCCCGGGACACCCCGCTGGAGAACATGGTGGCCCTGAAGGAAGCCATCGAGGAGGATTAACCCCGGACAAAATGAGCGGCGGCTGCCATCTGGCAGCCACCGCTGTGCGTAAGGAATCTCCGCTCCCGCCGATCGGGGTGAGCGGTTTTGAAATCTGTTTACTGCGGGGTGTTCTCCGGTGCCCATCGGGGGAAGCGCTTCCGCAGGAGGAAGTATACACCGCATTCGACGCCCCCGACAGCCAGCAGAATGATCAGAGAGAGAATGGGCGGAATCAGCGGAAGCTGTTGGCGAATTAGTATTATCCACTTCCCAGGGCGGGAAGAGTCCGTATTGGGGGTAATCTGAATTTTCGTGCCGCTGGAATCCTCATATTGGTAGATCAGACTGCCATATCCGACATCCACCAATTTTCCGTCAAAGAGTTCCTGAAGCTGCTCGGTGGTCATATTGGTTTTCGCGCGATAAATCGGGGAGGTCAGACGATTCCATCCGCCGTTGACAAGGTAAAGCCCGAGTGCAAGGATGACCCAGATCAGGATCAGTATACGGATACATTTTTTGTTATTCATAGCTATCTCCTCCATAAAAAATCTGACAGACGCCAAAGCAGAGAATGCGCTTGCGTTTTTGATTCATATGTAAATTCCTCCTGTTTCGGCAGTGGGAAAGCAGCCGGTATTGCGGAATTTCACAATCTGTGCATCGGAACACTCTCTATTTTCGCTGTTTTGCACATTTACTATAGCATGATGCGACGGGATTGTCAACAGACTGAAAAGGAAATCAGATAAACGGAACCGGATTTCACCGGTTGGGACAAAAACACCCCGGGGAGATTTCCCCGGGGTGTGGTTTTGATGGCTGGAGCCCTGCCGGTCAGGCCCGGCACAGCTCGTCGGCCAGAGCCTCGATCTGCTGCCGGCTCTCGTCGCTGAGGGCGGACATCAGCCGAACCG
>JAQXIT010000156.1 GCA_029007925.1 Bacillota bacterium
CACCCTGCGGGAAGGATCCAGCTGCAGCCGCCGGCAAAGCTCCTTCGCCCGGGCGCCGCAGTCCGTTTTCCGCAGGTCGGCGGACAGCTTCAGCACGTCCCGCACCCGCATACCGGGGTAAAACGCCGCCTCCGACGGCAGATACCCCACCCGGGAGAGAATCTGCCGCCGATCCTTTCCGATGTCGAAGCCCAGCACTCCGGCGCTGCCGGAGGTAGGACGGATCAGCCCCAGCAGGGTACGGATGGTGGTGGATTTGCCGGCGCCGTTGGGGCCGATAAATCCAAAGAATTCCCCTTCCTCCACCGTCAGCTCCAGATCGAGGATGCCTCTGGCCTTTCCGTAATATTTGGTCAGGCCTCTTGTTTCAATGGCGTTCATGGTTTCTCACTCCTTTTCAGATAGACGCTTTTCCAGAATTCCATCAGCTTTTCAAAATCCTCCGCCATTCGTTCCGGATCCACCCGTTCCCGCTGTACCATTTCCCAGAGATACCCCTCGGAGGCCAGATACATCTCCCGGTACATCATGGGAATGTCCAGCCCCGGGACAAACTGGTCGGGGTCCAGATTCAGAAGGGTGCAATCCGCCTTGAAATGGAAGTAACGGTGATAGCTCTCCTGGATGGCGACGCTGATCTGGGGATCCGTTTCGTAGAAGGCCCGAATGGTGAAGCGTCCCATGTCCGGGTAAATGCGCATCAGCTCCAGCTTGGCCTGCATCCCCCGGCGCATACTCTCGAACAGATCCTTCTGCCCGTAGCAATCGTACCGGGTCAGATACTCCATGGTCATCCGGGCGCAGTTGTCCCACAGGAACAGGTACAGCTCCAGCTTATTCCGGAAATAGTGAAACAGCAGCGGTTTGCTGATTCCCGCGGCGTCCGCGATTTCGCTCATGGGGCTGTTCTTGTAGGAATTCCGGGAAAAGACCCGGTATCCCGCATTGATAATGGCCTGCCGCTTCTCCTCCGGCAGGGAAAAGAACTTTTCGTTCATGCCGGTCGCCTCCTTTGACCGCTGCGGTCAACCACATCATAAACCCGTTGACCGATTTTGGGAAGACCCCCAGGGAACTTTTTTGAAAAAGGGATCCGAACCGGCAAGTTCGGATCCCTTTCGTCATCATGGTTCTCCCCACCGGGCGCGCCGGTTTCTCAGCCGAACAGGAATACCTGCTTCATCAGGGGCTGAGCTCCGGTGACCGGATCCATCTCCATGACCATGACATCCTTCATATACGCATTCCATCTGTCCACTACGGGGCTTTCGGCCTGAACCTTGGCGGCATACTCTACGCTGTCGCACTCATAGTAACCGAACAGCTCGTTGCCCACATTCCAGATCGTGTAATTGCGGATGCCCGCGGCAGCCAGAACTTCCTTCATCTCCGGCCAGATGTGATCGTGGCGATACTGATACTCCTCCAGCTTTCCGGGCAAAACTGTTGCCTTCCATGCATATCTTTCCATGGATATTTCCTCCCTGTTATTGATCCCGCAGCAAAGGTCACAAATTTTTCATAATTTGTGGTTGCTTTTTTTGCAGCATAGTGATATTATATACATATGCCCTTCAAAAAGCTAGTTTTTCTGTTAAAAAGGCGCATAAATGTACACTTCACACAAATGCAGCCACTGTCATTTGTGTGAAGTGCGAAACACAATTCATCGATTGGCACCAGGCCGGGCTGCTCAGAACAGTCCGCCCCGCCAAGAAGGGAGCAAACGTAATGGCCGAAACCATTCTGGAACTCAATGGCATTACCAAGATTTTCCCCGGTGTGAAAGCGTTGGACAAGGTTCAGTTTGATCTTCGTCCCGGCGAGATCCACGCCCTGATGGGAGAGAACGGTGCCGGCAAGTCCACCTTTATCAAGGTAATCATGGGTGTTCACCAGGCCGAAGAAGGCGAAATGCGGCTCTATGGTGAGAAGGTAAACTTCAAAAATACCAAGGACGCCCAGAAGGCAGGTATTGCCGCCATCTATCAGCACGTCACCGCCTATCCGCACCTGTCCGTTGCGGAAAACATCTTCGTGGGTCACCTGAAGCGGAAGCACGGGCTTGTGCAGTGGAAGGAAATGTACCAGGAAGCGGACGCTCTTCTGCAGGAGCTGAATGCCGACTTCCGCTCCCACGAGCTGATGGGCAACCTGTCCGTGGCTCAGCAGCAGATGGTGGAGATCGCCAAGGCTCTGTCTCTGAAGGCCAAGATCATCATCATGGACGAGCCCACCGCCGCTCTGACCAAGCGGGAATCCGAGGAGCTTTACCGCATTACCCGGAAGCTGCGGGACGAAGGGGTTTCCATCATCTTCATCTCCCACCGTTTTGAAGATATGTACGCCTTGGCTACCCGTGTGACCGTTTTCCGGGACTCCCAATACATCGGTACCTATGATGTGGACAAGATCACCAACGCGGATCTGATCAAAGCCATGGTCGGCCGTGAGATCAAGGATCTTTTCCCCAAGCCGAAGGTGGAAATCGGCGAAGAAATCCTCCGGGTGGAAAACCTGAGCCGCACCGGCTTCTTCAAGGATGTTTCCTTCCACGTTCGCAAGGGCGAAATTCTGGGTCTTACCGGCCTGGTGGGCGCCCGCCGCACGGAAGTGGTTCAGACCATTTTCGGCGCCGAAAAGCTCTCCTCCGGCAAGATTTTCCTGAACGGTAAGGAAGTCAAAATCAAGTGCCCCTCCGATGCCATGAAGCTGGGCATCGGCCTTCTTCCGGAGAACCGGCAGATCGAGGGTCTGATTCTGGACTGGGGCATCGGCCGGAACATCACCCTGACCGAACTGGGCAAATATGTCAGCAGGCTCTTCATCAACGAAAACCTGGAAAACAGTTCCTCCAAGGATCTGGCCGAGCAGGTGGATACCAAGGCCGTTTCCGTATTCGACAAGGCCAGCTCCCTTTCCGGCGGCAACCAGCAGAAGGTGGTCGTGGCCAAGGCTCTTGGTTCCGACTTCAAGGTTTTGATTCTGGACGAACCTACCAAGGGCGTTGATGTGGGCGCCAAGGCTGCCATCTACGAGATTATGGGCGATCTTGCCATGCATGGCTATGCCATTATCATGATCTCCTCCGAAATGCCCGAGATTTTGGGCATGTCCGATCGGATCGTGGTCATGTGCGAAGGCCGGGTGACCGGTGAGCTGAGCCGCGAAGAGGCCACCCAGGAGAAGATTCTGGAACTGGCAATGGCTAAGCAGGCCGCGGCAGAAGGGAGTGTGTAACCGTGAAGAATAAAACACTTCTGAAAAACAGCAAGCTGAGCGATCTTCTGCGTAGCCGGGAAGCCAGCCTTCTGCTGGTTTTGATCCTGCTTTGCGCGGTTATCCAGTGGCGAAGCGGCGGCAAGTTCCTCTCCGGCACGGTGGTATCCCAGCTCATGCAGAACTATGCCTACATAATGGTTCTGGCCTTCGGTATGCTGCTGGTTCTGCTGATCGGCGGTATTGATATTTCCATCGGCGCCACCGTGGCGCTGAGCGGTATGAGTACCTGCCTTCTGATGCGCGACGGCATCATCACCAATCCCGCCCTGGCTTACGGCTTCAGCATTCTGGTAGGCGCGGTGTGCGGTCTGGTCATCGGCGTCATCATCTCCAAGGGAAACGTCATTCCCATCATCGCCACGCTGGGTATGCAGTATATTTACCGTGGTCTGACCTACTTCGTATCCGGTACTCTGTGGGTCAGCGCCGATAAGATGCTCCCCGGCTACAAGGCCTTCGCTCAGGGCAGCTTCCTGGGTATCAACAATCTGTTCTGGATTGTTTTGGTCGTCTTCGCCGGCATCCTGTTGTTCCTGAAATGGACCGGCTTCGGCCGTCAGATCTACGCCGTCGGTTCCAATGCCGATGCCGCCAGAATCTCCGGCATCAACATTGACCGGGTTAAGATCATTGTATACACCATCAACGGTTCCATCGCCGGTCTGGCAGGCGCCATGTACACCAGCCTCTACGCTTCCGCCCAGGGCAATATGGCAACCGGCACCGAAATGGATGTCATTGCCGCCTGTGTCATCGGCGGCGTCAGCCTCAACGGCGGTCTGGGCAACGGTGTGGGCGTATTCCTGGGTGCCATCACCATTGCCGTCATCAGCAAGTCCCTGTCCCTGGTGGGCATCGATGCCTTCTGGCAGCGGGCTCTGAAGGGCGCGGTCATTCTGCTGGCAGTTCTGATCAATGTGCTGGTGCAGCGCAATGCTTCCCGCAAGGCATTGGAAGGGAGGGAAATCTGATGGCAACCAAATCCGGAAGAACCATTTCCAATGTGAAAGACCGTTCCCTGAAAAGTCTGATGGTTCGGTGGGAGTTCCTGCTGCTTCTGATTTTCCTGGGAGTGAACATCATGAACGCATGCCTCACCCCCTTCTATCTGAACGCCACAAACCTGTTCACCAACATCAACGGCTTCATGGTCAAGGGTATCATCGCCCTTCCTATGGCCTTCGTACTGCTGCTGGGTGACATCGATCTGTCCGTGGGCGGAAATGTGTGTCTGTCCGCCACGGTGCTTGGTATCGTGTACAACGTCACCAACAACATCTGGCTCGGGATTCTGGCCTGCCTGCTCACCGGCACCCTCTGCGGCGCGCTGAACGGCATAGTCATGACCAAGTTCACGGAGCTGGCTCCCATGATCGTCACGCTGGCAACCAACATCATCTTCCGCGGTCTGTCCGAGCGGATTCTGGGCGACGGCTCCACCGGCGGCATGCAGAAGGTGGAATGGTTTACTCAACTGTTCTACGGACGCCTCTTTGGTCTGATCCCCTACCCCATTGTTTTCTTCTGCGTGTTGGCTCTGGTTTTCGGTCTGGTGATGCACAAAACCGTATTCGGCCGACAGATGTTCGCCATCGGCTCCAACAAGAGGGCCGCGGCTTATGCGGGCATCCAGGTTGAAAAAATCCGCATGATCGTATTTACGCTGACCGGCTTTATGTGCGGTTTTTCCGCCATCATTTACTGCGCCAACCTGGGCAGCGTCAAGAGCAACATTGCCGAAGGCTTTGAGCTGGAAGCCATCTCCATGTGCG
>JAQXIT010000157.1 GCA_029007925.1 Bacillota bacterium
ATGTTCACCCGCACCGGTACAGAAGAAACCACCGCTTAAAGCATAGAAAAACCTGCAGCGGTAAAGCCGCTGCAGGCACTGGCGGAGATGGTGGGGGTCGAACCCACGCGCCGGGATTACCGACCTGCCGCTTTTCGAGAGCGGTCCCTTCGACCTCTTGGGTACATCTCCTTATTAAATTTCAACACTGACTTTCAAAGAAGAGTGTAGAAAAACCGTAGATATGGGAAAAGCAAAAAGTGTAGAAAAACCAAATTTCCTTAGAGCCGCAAGCGAAAATCGGTTTGGCCTATCTACAGACCTACACGATTTCAACTCCGTGTCTTTCCGCTGCTTGGGTACATCTTCGTTGCAGCCTGGATATTATACCAGCCGGGCGGGAAAAAATCAAGGCTTTTCCCCGCTTTTCGGTCTCTTTTTCGCCAGCTCCAGCAGGGCGGGCATTTTGTCCAGAATCCGCTGGTAATTCTCCCGCCGGTGTGGCTTCAGGCAGCGGGTGCAATCCTTGATTCCCTGCTCCGTGTAGTCAAAACTGCCGCCGCAGTTCTCTCCCAGCGCGTACAGCGGGCAGTAGCAGAACAGGCAGCTGAATTCTTCCGGATCTGCCCCTTCATGGCAGGGGAAATATTCACATTCCCGATTCTGGTAAAAATCGTAGTGGCTCACTGTTTTCTCCTCCGATTCCAAATGGTTTTGCTCCGGCAATTCAGACTACGCTCCAGGGATAATCCGTCGGCGGCTCCTTGGAAAAGGTCATCCACTGCCCCGTTTTCGGATGAAAAAAGCCCAGCGAGTACGACCACAGGGCAATCTCGCATCCGTCCTCCCCGGCAGCGTACTTCCGCTCCCCTACCAGCGGCATTCCCCGGCTGGCGAACTGAACCCGGATCTGGTGGGTTCTTCCGGTTCGCAGCAGGATGCGTACCCGGCTCATACCGTCCGCGGAATGCAGGATCCGATAGTCAAGAATGGCCTCCCGGGCGTCCTTCCCCGGAACCGTGGTCACCAGAGTCATTTTTCGCGCCTTGTCCCGGGTCAGCAGATCCCGGAGGGTACCCTCCGGCGCCTCCGGCCGTCCGTGAACCACCGCCAGGTATTCCTTTTGAAACAGCTCCTCCCGAATCTGCCGGGACAGCTCCGACGCGGCGGCGGCGTTCCGCGCCAGCACCATCAGGCCGCTGACTACCCGGTCCAGGCGGTGTACCGTCCGCACATCCGCCCCGGGATCACCCAGCGCCTGCCGCGCCAGCTCCGGCACCCCGCCGGGCTCGTCGGTGGATAGCACCCGCGCCGGTTTGACGCACACCAGTATATCCGAATCCAGATACAAAATTTCCATACCGGCCTCCTGTTTTTTCTTATCTTATCAGAAATACGCGTACTTTTCAAGGTTTGTTCCCCGGAAAACCGTGGGTTTCTTGACAAATACTCCCTGTGATGCTAGGATAATATCATTATCTGCGGAAAAGGAGAACCGATGGCAATTCAAGGTATAATCCAGCCGGGGATCATTCCGATCGGGGAGAACCTGCGGCTGCGGAAATTTGATGGGGTGTATGATTTCGCCCTTGTCTGGTATCAGGACCCGGAGCTGGTCTGGCTGGTGGACGGGAAGCGGGAACCCTATGACCGGGATCGGCTTTCCCGGATGTACCGTTACCTGAATGATGCCGGTGAACTGTATTTCATCGAAACACGGATTGACGGCAGATTTACGCCCATCGGGGACGTGACGTTCTGTCAGGAGGATATGCCCATCGTCATCGGCAACCCCGCGTTCCGGGGCAGGGGGATCGGCCGCAGGGTCATCTCCGCCCTCGTCCGGCGAGGTCGGGCGCTGGGCTATCCCCATCTTTCCGTCCGGGAAATCTACGATTGGAACGAAGCCTCCCGGCGATGCTTTGAAAGCGTCGGCTTCCGGGCAAACAGCAAAACCGAAAAGGGTGCGGGATTTCTTCTGAAATTGGAACGGTAATCCTCTGCAGCGCTCCGGTTGGAACCGGGGCGCCGCTTTTTGTAAGTGTATTCTACTGTTAGTTGAATTCTTTATGTGATAATGATACCATTTATCTCTTCCCTATTGGGCTTTCGGATGATACAATAGGGACACAAAGGGAAATCGGAGGGATGCGTATGAAAATCCTCATCTCGGAAAACATTCGGAACATGCGGAAGCAGCGGGGTATGATGCAGGAGCAGCTTGCGGAAGCGCTGGGTGTCTCCGTGGCCGCGGTATCCAAATGGGAGCGGGGCGCCGCCATGCCGGATCTGAGCTACATCGCGGAGATGGCAGATCTGTTCGGCGTTTCGCTGGACGCGCTGGTGGGCTACCGGGTACAAAACGGCGCCTGCGGCGCGTTGGAGGCGCGGATCCACACGATGCAGAAGCAGAAGCGCTTCGACGAGGGCGCCGTGGAGGCAGAGAAGGCGCTGACCCGTTACCCCAACGATTTCCGGCTGGTGTATCGGTGCGGGACTCTGTACCGGCTCAAGGGCATCGAGGGCACCGACCCCCGGGATCTGGAGCGGGCCATCGAGCTGCTGAACCACGCGGTGCCGCTGCTGCCGCAGAACACGGATCCCGAGATCAGCGAGTTCTCCATCCAGTCCGAAATCGCCGAATGCTGGATCGCTCTGGGCAAAAAGGAGCGAGGTCTTGCGCTGCTGAAGCAGTACAATGCCGGCGGGGTTCACAACGCCCTCATCGGTCTGACCTACGCCACGTCAGAGAGCTGCCGCCCGGAGGAAGCCGTCCCCTATCTGACAAAAGCCTTTGGCGACTGCATCAATGCTCTCATCCGAACCATGACTGGCTACACCAACTACTATGGCCGGATCGGGGACGACGCCTCCACCCTGGACGCCTGTCTTTGGATGATCCGCTTTCTGGAATCCATCCGGCTCCGGGAGGAGGATACATCCTTTGTGGATAAGCTCAACGCTGCCTGCTATGCCGAGTGCGCCCGGCTGTCCGAGGTTCTGGGTCGGCCGGAGGATGCGGAACCCTATCTTCGGAAGGCGCTTGCCGTTGCGAGGCGCTTCGATGCCGCGCCGCGATACAATCTCGGCAACATCCGCTTCTGCCTTGGAGAGGATCAGAAAGCCACCGTATATGACGACATCGGCGCCACAGCCATGGGCGCCGTTGAGGATCAGATGCGGCAGTCCAACTGGAGCGATAGCCTGCGGAGCGTCTGGCAAAAACTGGCCGAAGAAGCGGAAATGCAACCGCCGGTGGAAGCAAAAAATCAACCACCGGTTGGTGCCGTTTCACCGGACGGTTGCTTGTCTCAACTGTGCCCCTAAGGTATCATGAACCCAAAATGGATCACGGAGGTATCTGGTTATGACAAAACAATCCCATTCGGACATCCGCCCCTTTACCCGGCAGTTTTACCGTGGCAACGGCGCGCGCTTCGCGCTGGCCATGGTGCAGACGGTATTTCTCACCGGCGCAAATCTGATGGTTTCCTGGCTGATTCAGCAGATCATCGACTTCACCAACGGCATTGACATTGGCTTTTCCTTCTCTCAGCTTGCGGGTCTGACACTGATCGGATTGGCTTCGGAGGTCGGAGCCTTCGCCTTTGCTTACCTCTCCAAGCCCGGTTTCATCGCCAAGGGCATTGGGCAGTATAAGGAATACGTCTTTTCTCAGATGTGCCGCAAGGGCATTTCCGCCTTCTCCGGGGAAAATTCCGCCCTGTACATCTCCGCCCTCAGCAACGACGCCGCCTCCATCGAGACGAATTATCTGTCAAATATCTTTACCATTGTGGACAACACCATGCTGTGCATAGGCGCTCTGGTGCTGATGTTCTGCTACAGCCCCCTGCTGACCATCATTTCCGTCGTGCTGTCCCTGTTCCCCCTGTTGGCCTCGATTATCACCGGGAATCTGGTGGCCAATGCGGAAAAAAAGGTGTCCGACAGAAACGAAGCCTACATGACCACGCTGAAGGACAGTCTGGTTGGTTTCTCCGTCATCAAATCCTTCCGTGCAGAGGCCCAGATGTGCCGGATTTTTAGGAAAAAAGTGCGGGAAGTCTCCGATGCAAAATGCGTCCGGCAGAAAATGAGCGTTCTGGTGCAGATGCTGTCCGCCTGCGCCGGCACCATCGTCCAGTTCGGCGTGTTCCTCATCGGCGCCTACCTGGCCCTGTCGGGTGCCGGGCTGTCCGCTGGTTCCGTGCTGGTATTTGTACAGCTTCTGAACTTTGTCATTCAGCCCATCGGCACCATTCCCCAGGCCATGGCCGAGCGAAAAGCCTCCCGTGCATTGATCCGGAAGGTAGCGGATGCCCTGTCCCAGAACATTCGGGCGGAAGGACAGCGTGAAAAGACCGAGCTTCGCGGGAGCATTACCGTCCGGGATCTGTCCTTCTCGTATGGGGCGGAAAAACCTGTGCTGAACGGCTTGAACTGCACCTTTGAAGCAGGAAAAAGCTATGCCATCGTGGGTGGCTCCGGCAGCGGCAAGTCCACGCTGCTGAACCTTCTCATGGCGTCCTACCAGAACTACCAAGGCTCCATTT
>JAQXIT010000158.1 GCA_029007925.1 Bacillota bacterium
ACCGCCCTGCCGGATTCACGGCAGGGCGGTCTTTTTGCATGTTCAGTTCAGCGGATTGTAGTTGACGATGATGCCCATTTTGGTCAGGGCGGAGACGTCGGTCACCGGGTTGCCGTAGACGCTGACCCGGATCAGATTGCCGCAGGAAGCCAGCGCGTTGACGGCGGAGATGTTGTTGTAGTCCATCAGAACCTCGTTGAGCCGCTGGTACCCGGCCAGACCGGAGATCGTTTCCAGCTGATTGTAGGAGCCGTCGATGGATACAAGCGCACAGTTGGTGCCCCAGGAGGGAAGTGACGTGACCTGATTGCGGGAGAAATTGAAGAATTCCAGCTTCCGCAGGGAGGCAAGGGGCGAGATGTCCGTAAGCTGATTGCTGGAAAGATCCAGCGTGACCAGGGCCGTGCAGGCGCTCAGCGGGGTGACATCGGTCAGCTCGTTGTACCCGGCGGAAAGAACCGTCAGCTCCGTCAGCTTCTCCGTGCCGGACAGAGCCGTAACGGCGTTGTTGTTGATGTACAGTTTCTGCAGGGCGGTGCAGTCCGACAGAGGCGCCACGGAGGTCAGGGAGTTGTAGGAGACATCCAGAACCTTCAGGCTGGCCAGAGCGCTGATGGCGTTCAGGGAGGACAGGGCGTTGTGGCTCAGATCCAGCTCCTGGAGCCCGGACATGAAGGACAGGGGCGTCAGATCCCGGATGGCGTTGCCGCTCAGGTTCAGACGGGTCAGCTTCCCGGCACCGGACAGATTTTCTATGGAGGAAAGATTGCAGCCGGACAGATTCAGATCCGTCAGGTTCGGCAGGGAGGCAATGGCGGCCAGACCGTCCTGAGAGATCAGGCAGTCCGTCATGGTCAGCTCCCTCAGGTGGGTGAGAGTTCCCAGACCGGACAGGTCATCCGCCGTGCTGCCCCGGATGGTGAGAGATTCCAGATAGGGAAGCAGGGCGAGATCCTGATAGCTTTCCGCACCCTCCGGGATGGTCAGAGAGGTGATTGTCCAGAGCTGATCGGAGTAGAGAACGGCATCGGCGTCGATCTGAAGCTGCCGGCGGACGAGGTCGTCGACGGTGGGGTCGGACAGCGTGACCGCCTCAATGACGCCGCCTACGGTGTAGCCGTAGATGGCCAGAGGGCTGACCAGACCGTTGTCCCCCAGAACCAGAGCGTAGATGGTGTTTTCTCCGCCGACGAGGGTGATTTCGCCGGTTCCGGCACCGTTTTCCGTGGAGGGATAGGTGCCGTCGGTAGTGGTGTACAGGGTGCCGCCCTCGCGGCTCAGGGTGACGGTGATGTACTGGCTGTAAAAGCCGGGATCATGGCTGACGGCAGGCGCTTTGGGACGGATGGCGTCCAACTGCTCCTTGACGGCAGCGTCCGTGATGTTGTCCAGCATGGTGACGGCGTCCAGCAGCTTGTCCTGCTCCACATAGGTCTTGCACAGGGCGACATACAGCTCCGCGGAGCCGCCGTCGGCAATGGCGTTGGACAAAGTGTACTCCGCTTTGGTATAATTTCCCGCGGCTTTGAACTGCTCCGCCAGCTCAATGGCCACGTTTTCATTGTCCTCGGACTGGCGGTAGGCCTGATCGTACAGCCACGCGGCCACGGTGTGATTGCCCTGCCCCTCGAAGAATCGAGCCTGGGTCAGGAGCATATCCCGGGTGAAATCCCGGTCGTAGACAAACAGATACCAGACGATGCTGACTATCACAACGATCCCCAGCAGGATCGGCAGAATTCGTTTCAGGGCTCGTTTCATATGTGCGCTCCGTTTCGAGAAGTTCTGACTCAAATTATACCCCTTGCGGCGGAGTATGTCAAGAAGGGGGAGAAATTTGGATTTTTCCATCGCCCGGTTGCGGCAGAATCCGAAGCCGCCGGCTGATACAATGCAGTCGGGAGGGATGGATATGGACAAACGGCAGATCGCCGCAGCGATGATTCTGGGATTGCTGCTGCCGGGAATCTTCCGGAATGTGGGCAGCCGTTCGATTGCGCTGCCGGAAGGCACTTCGGAGCCGGTCGGAACGGAAGCGCCGTAGCCGACGGAAGCCCGGCAGGCGGTATACCTGCCGGTGCTGGTGGAACCGGGTTCCGTGAAGATGCTGGAATTGGAGGAATATGTCTGCGGCGTTGTGCTGGCGGAGATGCCGGCATCTTTTGAAGAGGAAGCCCTGAAAGCCCAGGCAGTGGTTGCCAGAACCTACGCCCTGCGTCGGCTGGAGCAGGGGGACAGGCACTCCGAGGCGGTAATCTGCGCCGATTCCGCCTGCTGCCAGGCCTATCTTTCCCGGGAGGCGTATCTTCAGAGCCGGGGAACCGCCGCCGACGCGGACAAGATCGCCCGGGCGGTGGAGGCCACGACCGGACTGGTGCTGACTTACAACGGCGCTCTGATTGACGCCACCTATTTCTCCTGCTCCGGCGGCAGGACGGAGGACGCGGCGGCGGTGTGGGGGACGGACATTCCCTATCTGCAGTCGGTGGCCAGCCCCGGGGAGGAAAACGCGGCGCCCTACCGGAAGCAGGTCACCTTCACTCCGGCGGAGTTCTCGGCGGCGCTGGGACGGGAGCTGACCGGCTCGCCGGAAAGCTGGCTGGGGATGGCGACCTATACGGAGGGCGGCGGCGTGGCCTCTATGGTCATCGGCGGCATATCCTACACCGGCACGGAGCTGCGGCGGCTGCTGGGACTGAATTCCACCGCCTTTACCATGACCGCGGAGAATGGCGGCATCACCGTGGAGACCCTGGGGAAGGGCCACCGGGTGGGCATGAGCCAATACGGCGCCGACGCCATGGCTGCCACCGGAAGCACCTGCGCGGAGATCCTTTCCTACTACTATCCGGGGACAAGAATTGACAAATGGAGCGCCATGGGCTAAAATAGGGGCATTCCATACCGAGAGGGGGAAGATCCGTGCCCATTCGGATCCCCAATGACCTGCCGGCAGCCGAAACTCTGCAGCAGGAAAACATATTTGTCATGACCCAGAACCGGGCGGTCACGCAGGATATCCGCCCGCTGGAGATCGTTCTTCTGAACCTGATGCCCACCAAGATCGCCACGGAGACTCAGCTCAGCCGTCTTTTGGGCAACACGCCGCTGCAGGTGAATCTGGAGCTGATGCACACCACCTCCCATTTGCCGCGGAATGTGTCCCAGGAGCATATGCTGTCGTTTTACAAGAGCTTCGACGAGCTGAAGCACCGCAAATTCGACGGCATGGTCATCACCGGCGCGCCGGTGGAGATGCTGCCCTTCGAGGAGGTGGACTACTGGCCGGAGCTGTGCCGGATCATGGAGTGGAGCAAGACCCACGTCCATTCCACCTTCCATATCTGCTGGGGGGCCCAGGCGGGGCTTTACTACCACTACGGCATCCGCAAAACCCCCATGCCGGAGAAGCTCTTCGGCGTGTTCGAGCATCACGCGGACTACAAGCGGGCTATTTTGCTGCGGGGCTTCGACGATACCTTCTGGGTGCCCCATTCCCGGCATACCACGGTGGCCCGGGAGGATATCGAGGCGGTGCCGGATCTGAAGATTCTGGCATCCTCTCCCAAAGCCGGTGTCTACGCCGTGATGAACAAGGGCGGGCGGCAGATTTTCGTCACCGGCCACGCGGAGTACGATCCCCTGACGCTGGAAACCGAATATCTGCGGGATAAGCGGCAGGGACTGCCCATTTCCGTGCCGGAGAATTATTATCCCAACGACGACGATACCGCGGAGCCCATCGTCCGCTGGCGGGGGCACGGCAATCTGCTGTTCTCCAACTGGCTCAATTATTTCGTTTACCAGACCACACCTTATGATATTATGAGCATCGGAGAAAATCCAACCGATGGTTGAGGCGGTTTCCTACCGATGGTTTCACGGCTTCAACCGCCGGACGGTGGTTTTTGACGACCGGGAGCCTTACAATGGGAGCATCTTCAGAAAAAGGAGCGAAATACAATGAGCGCAACCATCGGAAGCCGGATTGCCCTCCGGCGTAAGGAAAAGGGTATGAGCCAGGAAACGCTGGCGGAGAAAATGGGCGTTTCCTCCCAGGCGGTGTCCAAATGGGAAAACGACGTGTCCTGCCCCGATATCAGCCTGCTGCCCAAGCTGGCGGGTCTGCTGGGAATGACGGTGGACGAGCTGCTGACGGGGGATACCGACCAGGTTCGCTGCCTGCCGGAGGATCAGCGCAAGCCCCTGGAGGAGCTGACCCTGCGGGTGCGCATCGAGAGCGCCGCCGGCGACCGGGTGAAGGTGAATCTGCCCATGCCGCTGGTGAAGGTCTGCCTGGAGCTGGGCGTGGATATCGCGCCGCAGTATACCAACGGGCTGGATGCCCTCCGGGGCATCGACCTGGCAAAGATCATGGAGCTGGCGGAGAAAGGCATGATCGGACGGATTGTGGAAATCGAGAGCGCAGCCGGCGACAGCGTGGAAGTGGTGGTGGAATGAAGGTAAGCATCCGATCCCGCGAGCGCAGCCTCCATATCGCGGTACCTACCCGGATGCTGTTCAGCAAGAGCTTTCTGAAATTCGGCCTGAAGATGGGGAAAAAGTATTCCGATCAGGTGCCGGATATTCCGCCGGAGGCGGTGGACACCCTCTGCGATGAGATCCGCCGGATCAAAAGAAAGCGGGGAAGCTGGCTCCTGGCGGATATCCAGTCCGCCGATGGGGAGAATATCCGGGTGATCCTGTGAAACCGGACAGGGAGAACGGTTAAAATGCCGTTCTCCCTGTCATTTTGTGCTTGACAATTTGTAAATATTTGCTATAATAAAACACCCGACTGCAATTTAGTTCGGCAATTTGCCATATTTTATCGAAGAAAAGGAAAGGAGACACCGTTATGAATTTGGTTATCGACGGTCATTCCGTGGCCGTACAGACGGGGCAGTCTCTGCTGCAGCTTATCCGGCAGCTTGGATTGGTCACCGGCAAGCTGTCCACGAATCCTCTGGCGGCGAAGATCGCCGGCGAGGTATTTACCTTGAATTACATCCCCCTGCGGGAGAAGGAACTGGCACCGGATCGCCCCTCTATCCGCCGCGCCATGGCCGCGTCCCGGGGCGTGGTGCATCTGCTGCGCTACAGCGATCCCACGGGCAAGGACGCCTATGCCCGTACCGCGCAGTTTGTGCTGTTTCTGGCGCTGCGCCAGCTCTGGCCCGATGCCCGGGCGAAGATGCACTGCACCGTAGGCGCGGGACTGTACATCGAAGTCAACGGCGCGGAGGATTTCTCCGCCGAGAAGCTGAAGGAACAGGTGGCGAAGATTGTGGCCGAGGATATTCCTCTGCTGCGCAGCCGCATCTCTACGGAGGAAGCCATCCAACGTTACACCGAGCAGGGTCAGATCGATAAGGCCCGGCTTCTGCGCTGGCGCACCACGCCGCAGTTTGACATCTATGCCCACGGGGACTTCGCTGACTATTACTACGGCGAAATGGCGCCCTCCACCGGCTATCTGAAGGTGTGGGATATCCTGAGCGCTCCCGGCGGCTTCACCTTTGTATTCCCCGACGACCGGAATCCTGACCGGGTGGCGGAGTATCGGGAGATGCCCCATTTCTTCAGCGTCTACACGGAGGGCCAGCGCTGGGGGGAACTGATGGAATGCGAAACCGTGGCGGATCTGAATGATCTGGTGGGCAGCGGTCAGATCCGGGAACTGATCCGGGTCAACGAAGCGCTCCACGAAAAGCGGTTCTCTCAGGTGGCGGATCTGGTGTGCAAACGCGGCGCCAAGGCGGTCATGCTGGCCGGCCCAAGCTCCTCCGGCAAAACCACCTCCGCCCACCGGCTGGCCACCCAGCTCCGGGTTCACGGCAAGAAGCCTATCCTGATGAGTCTGGACGATTATTATCTGGATCGGGACAAGATCCTGCCCGGCCCCGACGGGAAGGTGGATCTGGAGCATATCAATACGCTGGACACGGAGCTGTTCGGTAAGCAGCTTGCGGCCCTGCTGGACGGGCAGGAGGTGGAGCTTCCCACCTTCAATTTCAAGGCCGGCTGCCGGGAGTGGCACGGTGAGAAGCTGCGGCTGAATGCGGACTCGGTAATCATTGTGGAGGGCCTTCACGCTCTGAACCCGGTGCTGCTGCCCCAGGGACTGGATCCCTCGCTGGTGTTCCGGATGTTCGTCAGCCCCCTGCTGCCCCTGAACCTGGACGACCACAACCGGATCCCCACCAGCTATCTGCGGCTGCTGCGGCGAATTGTCCGGGACTACGAAAGCAGAGGCACCTCCGTGGAGGGAACCATCGGTATGTGGGATTCCGTCCGGCGGGGCGAAAAGCGGTGGATCTTCCCCTATCAGGAGAATGCCGACGTGATCTTCAACAGCTCCACGCTCTACGAGCTGGCGGTGCTGAAAAAGCACATCTTCCCGCTGCTGACGGCGGTTCCCCCGGAGGAGGAGTGCTACGACGAGGTTCGCGCCATCGTCAAGGTGCTGAACTTCGTGCAGGAGGCGGATGTGGACGACGAGATCCCGCCCACCAGCCTGATCCGGGAATTCATCGGCGGCAATACCTTCTATCGCTGAAAAACGGCGGCAGTCTGAAAGGACTGCCGCCGCGTTTCGTTAGGGGAAGGCCACGATGAGGGAAACCACCGTGCACAGAAGCACCGAGAAAAAACCTGCCGTCAGCCAGAGGCTGCGCTGCCGGAACGCCTCTTTGACCAGGCAGAGGAAGCCCAGACTCAGAGCGGACACCGCCAGAGCGATCACCGCGTTGAGGATCTTGAGCCACAGGATCCCCGCGCCTGCCGCAATGAGGTAGAGCACGAAAATCACAGCGGCGGCGATGAGCAGAGCGGTCATGAGCTGTGCCATTTCCCGATATCGGCTGCGATTAGCCATAGAGCATACCTCCTTTTCGTTTCTGATTTCTTTATACCATGTTTTTCCGGAAAAAGCAACCGTTTGGCAGGTTTGTCCGGCGGCAATCCCGGGCAAAATTTCGGGAAGGGGTTGCGTAAGGGGAAAAAGAATGGTATAATACATCCGATTATCATGGGTATGTTCTGTGCAAGGAGCCGCTATGGAAGAACCGCAATACCGCCTGGAGGGCATTGTCCGCACCCGCTCGGAGCAGATGGAAGATTTTGAAGGGCCGCTGGATGTCATTTTTCTGCTGCTGAGCAAAAATAAAATAGAGATTGAGGACGTGTCCATCACCGCCATTCTGGAGCAGTATCTGGCCTATCTGGACGAGATGAAGCGCCTCGATATGGAGATTGCCAGCGAGTTTATCACCATGGCCTCTCACCTGATGCTGATAAAGACGAAGATGCTCCTGTCCGCCGCCGAGCAGGCGGAGGCTCAGAGCGAGCTGGATCTGCTGCGGCAGTCCCTCATCGAGCGCCAGCGCAAGGAGGCCATGGAGCAGATCCGAACCGCCGTTTCGTGGTTGGAGCCCCGCAACGAGATCGGCCGGTGCCTCTTTACCAAGGAGCCGGAGCCGCTGCGCCGGGATCAGACCTACCGCTATCAGCATGAGACCCGGGATCTGCTGCGGGCGCTGGACGTGATTTCCGAGCGGAACCAGCGGCGCCTGCCGCCGCCCACGGCCAACTTCCGGGGAATCGTGGGCAAGGAGCCCTATCCCGTCACCCGCAAGGCGGGTGAGGTGCTGCGGCAGCTCATCCTGCGGGGTGTGGAGAAGCTGAAGAACCTGTTCCGGGGCAACCGGAGCCGTTCGGAGATCGTGGCCACCTTTTTGGCCGTTCTGGAGCTGTGCAAGACCAACTCCGTATCGCTGGAGGACGACGTGTCCGGCGAGAATCCAAATGTCCGATTGCTGGACAGACAGAAAATCACGAAGGAGGAGACCTAATGGAACAATCCGAACTGCAGCGTGCCATTGAGGCCATCCTCTTTGCCGCCGGAGAGCGGGTGGAAACCGCCCGGCTGGCCATGGCACTGGAAACCGACGAGAAGGAGATTGCCGCGGCTGCGGACGCGCTGGCGGATTCGCTGGCCTTTGATCGCCGGGGCATCCGGATTCTGAAGCTGGAGCAGGGCTACCAGATGGTATCCTCCGGCGAGATGGCGGATTTTGTCACCAAAGCGCTGGAGACCAGAAAGCCTCCCAAGCTGTCGGCCTCACAATTGGAGACCCTGACCATCGTTGCCTACTATCAGCCGGCCACCAAGGCCATGGTGGAGCAGATCCGGGGCGTGGACAGCTCCTATTCCGTGGCGGCGCTGCTGAACAAGAAGCTCATCGAGGAGGCCGGACGGCTGAATGTCCCCGGCCGCCCCATACAATATAAAACCACCCCGGACTTTCTGCGTACCTTTGGCATTTCCTCTCTGGAGGAGCTGCCGCCGGTGGAAAAGGTCAACTTCGGGGAGCCGGCACCCGAGGAAGCCGCTCCGGCGGCGGAGGGAAGCTGATGGGTTGGCTGATCGCGCTGGCGGTGATCGTGCTGCTGGCCGTATTGCCGCTGGGAGTCAGCGTGAAATACGATTCCGGCGGCCCTCTGGTGCGGATCATCGCCGGCCCCGTCCGGTTCACGGTGTTCCCCCGGAAGAAGAAAAAACCCAGGAAGGAAAAGCCACCCAAGCCGGAAAAGCCCCCAAAAGCCGCCAAATCCGCCCCAAAAGCGGAGCCGAAGAAAACCGGCGGCAGCATCACGGACTTTCTGCCCCTCGTCCGGGTGGGACTGGATTTCCTAGAGGATTTCCTGTGCCGCAAGCTGCGGGTCAACCGGCTGGAAATGAAGGTCATTCTGGCGGGGGACGACCCCTGCGATCTTGCCGTGAACTACGGCAGAGCCTGGGCGGCGATGGGCAATCTGATCCCACGGCTGGAGCGTTTTTTCGTCATTCAGCACAGAGATCTGCAGGTGGAGTGCGACTTCACGGCGGACAAAACTTTGATTTTCGCGCGTCTGGATCTCACCGTGACGGTGGGCAGGATGGTCGCTCTGGCGGCGGTCTACGGCGTCCGGGGGCTGCGGGAATTTCTCAAAATCAACAAATCAAGAAAAGGCGGTGCAGGTAAATGAGCCAAACTCTTCCCAATATGTTGGAAAATACCATTGCGAAAATCCGTGAGATGGTGGACGTGAATTCCGTCATCGGCACGCCCATCACCACCCCCGACGGCGTGACCATCATCCCCGTGTCCAAGATCAGCGTGGGCGTGGGCGGCGGCGGCAGCGACTATGTCTCCCGGAATCTCAACAAGCAGGAAAATCCCTTCGGAGGCGGCGCGGGCGGCGGCGTTAAGGTGACGCCCATCGCGTTTTTGATCGTCAAGGACGGCTCCGTGCGGATGCTGCCGGTGGCGGCGCCGGCCAACACCACCGCCGACCGCATCGTGGAGCAGGTGCCGGACGTGCTGGACAAGATCGCTTCGTTCCTGGATTCCCGCACCAAGAAAGCGGAATAATTCTTCCTGCCGCGGTAACACTAACCGTGGGTGAGGAAGAATGAGAAAATGCGTATTTCGGACGGCGGCCGCGCTGCTGGCTGCCGTCCTGCTGTTACCCTGCCGGGTCGGGGCGGTTTCCGCCCAAAAGGCCATCCTGACGGACGCGGAGACCGGCAGAGTTCTCTACGAAAAGGACGCCGACAGCCGCAGCTTGATCGCCAGTACCACGAAGATCATGACGGCGCTGATCGTCTGCGAGCAGTGCAACGTGCTGGATCGGATGAAAATCCCCAAAGAGGCCGTGGGCATCGAGGGCTCCTCCATGTACCTGAAGGAGGGAGAAGTCCTGACCCTGCAGGATCTGCTCTACGGCCTCATGCTCCACAGCGGCAACGACGCGGCGGTGGCGCTGGCCATCTACTGCGGCGGTACGGTGGAGGGCTTCGTCCAGCTTATGAACGACAAAGCCCACCGGCTGGGGCTCACCGGAACCCATTTTGAAAATCCCAACGGATTGGACAGTCCCGGCCATTATTCCACCGCCCGGGATCTGTCGGTGCTGTCGGCTTACGCCATGAAAAACCCCATCTTTGCCCAGACGGTGTCCACGAAAAACGTGCGGGTGGGGCAGCGGAGCCTGCAGAATCACAACAAGCTCCTCTGGCGGGTGGAGGGCGCCGACGGCGTCAAGACCGGCTATACCAAGGCTGCGGGGCGGATTCTGGTGTCCAGCGCCAGCCGGGACGGCCGGCGGCTGATCTGCGTTACTATCAACGACGGCAACGACTGGGCAGATCACACCGCCCTTCTGGAGGAAGGCTTCGCCAAATACAGCCCCCGGACACTGGTATCCGAGGGGGATTGCCTTGGTACCCGGGATGTTCTGAACGGAACCACCGAAAAGGTGCAGCTTCTGGCGGCGGAAGGGTTTCGGTTTCCGCTGTCCGATGAGGAGCGGCCGGAGATCGTGATTTCCGGCCCCGGATTTGCCTACGCGCCGGTGGTGCAGGGCGGGGATGCCGGATTCGGTTATGTCCTTTTGGACGGCGTAACCGTGGGCAAGGTAAAACTGGTGTACGGACAGACGGTGGAACAGGAAGCGGCACCCCGGAAGAAGCACTTCTGGGACGGCTGGTTTGGAGGCGGAACATGACCCAGCGACTGCAGAAAATATTGTCCGCCCGGGGAGTCGCCTCCCGCCGGGCAGCGGAGGAAATGATCCGCGCCGGCCGTGTCCGGGTCAACGGGCGCGCCGCCGCCCTGGGTGACAGCGCCGACCCGGAGAAGGACGAGATCCTGCTGGACGGGAAACCCCTCCCGCCCCGGCAGGGGAATGTGTACATTCTGCTCCATAAACCCCGGGGATATGTGACTACCCTTTCCGACGAGAAGGGCAGAAAGACCGTGGCGGAGCTGGTGGCGGACTGCGGCGTCCGGGTCTATCCCGTGGGTCGGCTGGACATGGATTCCGAAGGACTGCTGCTGATGACCAACGACGGCGCCGCTGCCCAGGCTCTGATGCACCCCAGACATCAGGTCAACAAGACCTACGAGGTCTGGGCGCGGGGATATCACGCCGGGGCGGAAGCACTGCTGACCCGGCGGATCACGCTG
>JAQXIT010000159.1 GCA_029007925.1 Bacillota bacterium
AATATCCGGGTGTGGCGAAGTTTGGTATCGCGCTTGAATGGGGTTCAAGAGGCCTCGAGTTCGAATCTCGACACTCGGACCAGAAAAAGCACTTGCTTTCGCAAGTGCTTTTTCCATACATTCCGCCTTTTGGTGGGGGGATACCGTTTCGCGGGAGAGAGAACATGACAGAGCAAGAGAAAAGCATTCTCAGGCCGTTTTTGGATGAACACGGCCGGCTGACGGCGTTTCCGGCCAAGCGGAAAAAGAAGCTGGCAGCCCTGCATTTTCTGGCGGAGAAGTTTCCCGACGGGGAGCGGTGGACGGAGCAGCAGGTCAATGATCGGCTGCTGGAGTGGCACACCTTCCACGACCCGGCAACCCTGCGCCGGGAGCTTTACAATGCCCATCTGCTGAACCGGACACCGGACGGCGGCACATACTGGCGGGAGAATTCTTTATTATAAAAAGTCGGATGCGTGAAAATCACACATCCGACTTATTTTTCGGGGATCAATCGGTCACGGTTCCAAAGTCCACAATGGCGCGGCTGCCGCCGTAGATGCCAAGGTACACATCGCCGCCGGTGAGCTGATAGGCGTAATGGCAGGCGAAGGCCTTTGCCTCGGAGACACTCAGCGCGTCATCGGACAGGGCGTTTCCTTCCCAGGCGTTCCACAGGTCTGTGTAGTCGCCGGCAAGATCAATGCCGTAGGCATAATACTTCAGAATGTCGGCATCGGTCAGGGAATCCTTGGCGGACAGCTCTTCGGTGACGGCGCTCAGGTCATACCAGTCGTACTTGGCGCAGAGCTGATAGAAGGGCTGCAGGTACATGATGGAATTCCAGAAAGCGTCATCCACATTCTCGTAGGCCGCCTGGATCAGCGTGTCGAACCGCTCGGTTTCGGTCTGATCCATCAGGCTGCCCAGCGCGACCACGGCCACCGCCATGGAGGGGAAGGTCAGTCCGCCGCCGGTATGGGTGTGGTAGCCCTCGGCGGTATCGTCCACGGTGTTGAAATACCGGATGGCAAGCTCCTTCTGATGCGCAAGTTCCTCGGGCATGTCCAGGTCGTTTCTCAGAATGTACTCCTGATAGGAAGAGAAGGCGGAGGCAAAGTTGATGACGGTCATTGCATCGGTGTAGGAGATCTTCGCCAGAGAACAGGCCATATTCACGGAAACCGCGCCGTTTTCGTCCTCCATAAAGACACCCTTCAGGTAATTGGCAATGCCCGCGGCGCCGTCGTAGTAGTCATGGGCGTCTGCCAGAACGCGGAACCAGACGGATCCAAAGCAGGCGCTGGTGCCGAAGCAGTTTGCCTTGCCGAAGGAGGTGTTTGCCATGAGAGCGCCCACCTTCCGGTAGGTTTCGTTGTACTCCCACTTGGAATATACGGTGGTATCCCCGGTGATTTCGGCGTTGAAATCAAAAAGCTCCGTGCAGGCTTCGTCGGCATACCAGTTCACAAAGTCCGCGACGCAGTTTTCGGGAACATAGTAACCAACCCTGGAGCCCTTAGCTACAGCGGTGACCCGCTGTCCGGCAAACTCCCGGAAGGTAACGGTGACCTTCTGGGCGGAGCCTGCATAGATGTTGGTGCAGACATCGCCGATGTACCAGTAGCCGTCCTCACCGATGGTGGGGGTAACGCCGTTGGAGCCGTCGGTTCCGTTGGTACCGTTGGTGCCGTTGGAACCGTTGACGCCATTGGTGCCGTCCTTGCCGTTGAGGCCGTCCTTACCGTCGGCGCCGGTGGCTTTCACCGCCAGGGAAGTCCAGCTTGTGCCATTGTCATAGGAGACCTCCCACTCGTTGGTCTCCGCGCTGATTCGAATCTGGGGCGTGATGCCGTCCTTGCCGTCGGCCCCATCCTTGCCGTCGGCACCGTTGGTGCCGTTGCTGCCGCTGGCGGTGGCCTGCACCTTCAGGGAAGTCCAGCTGGCGCCATTGTCATAGGAGACTTCCCATTCGTTGGTTGCGGCATCGATGCGAAGCTGGGGTGTGATGCCGTCCTTGCTTTCCACGGTGCCGCAGGCCGCAAGGCCAAGCAGCAGGATCGCCGCCAGAAGCAGGGCTGTGATTCGTTTTGCCATTTTGCATTCCTCCAAAAAAATTTTTTGAAAGGTGAAAAGGCATCCTTTCGCGGGGGAATTGGCAGGCTGTTCCCGGCCGGGCAATCTGTGAG
>JAQXIT010000160.1 GCA_029007925.1 Bacillota bacterium
ACGGCTTCCACCAGAGCGAGAAGCTCCTTTTCGTCGCTGACCCAGCCGGCCTTGATGGCGGCTTTGCAGGCCACGGTGTGCAGCAGCTCGTCCCGGACGGTGCTTTTGTCCTCCCGGCGCCCGGCCAGCAGATCGGCAGCCAGGGCTTCGGCGGCTTCGGCGGCATCCTCGGGGCTTAAGTCCATGGGGATCTGCCGCAGAAGGATCGTATTATCCCCGAATTCCTCGGCCTCGAAGCCCAGCTCCGTCAGAAGTGCCGTATTGGCCAGCAGCTCCGCCGCGGCTTCGGCGCTCAGGCGGACGGAGACGGGCTGAAGCAGAAGCTGGGAGCTGATGCGCTCCTGATTGGCCTTCAGCTTCTCGAACAGGATCCGCTCGTGGGCGGCGTGCTTGTCGATGAGGAAGGCTTCCTCGCCCTGCTCCACCAGAATATAGGTGTGGTACAGCTCGCCCACCATGCGCCACGGGATTTCCTCGGGCATGGGCAGCGCCTCCTGAACGACCTCCGGCTCCTTCACCGGCGGAACTTCGGGCAGGGGAGAAGGCGGCGCGGGGACGCTGACCGACGGGGTCATCACATACTCTTTCAGGGGTTCGCTTTGCTGACGCTCCACTGCCCAAACGGTAGCGGCCGCCGCGATGGGATCCGGCTTGGGCGCCTCACGGACGGCATCGGAGAAGTTTTTGTACTCCTGCGCTGTCATCGTGCGGAAGAAGGACTCCTTCTTCGGCGGGACGGCGGAGGGAGCCGGGGGAGCGGCAGGGGCGGGCTGGGGGCGGAATTGCACCTCCGGCCGGTCGGTCTGCCTGTTCAGAGCGGCCAGCACGCCGTAGTGAACGCAGTCGAAAACCGCCTTTTCCGACAGAAATTTCACTTCCGTCTTTGCGGGGTGGACGTTTACATCCACCGCGTTGGCGGGTAAATGCAGATGCAGCACGCAGGCGGGGAATTTGCCCACCATGATCTGGTTGCGATAGGCCTCCTCCAGAGCGGAGATCAGCAGCTTGGAGCGAACGGGCCGGTCGTTGACAAAAAAGGTCTGCAGAGAGCGGCTGGGCCGGGCGTCGGTGGGCTTGCTGACGAAACCGGTCAGACTGCAGCTCTCCCAGCGGCTTTCCACCGGCACCATCCGGGCGCACTCCCGGCCGTAGACACAGTAGACGGCGGCTTCCAGATCGCCATTGCCGGGGGTGGAGAGAACCTGCTTTCCGTCCCGGAGGAAGGTGAAGGCCACTTCCGGGTGCGCCAGTGCCTGAAGCTGCACCGCGGTGGCTACCCGGCCGCCCTCCACGGTGTCGGATTTCATGAATTTCATCCGGGCGGGGGTGTTGTAGAACAGATCCCGAACCAGAA
This sequence comes from Bacillota bacterium, assembly GCA_029007925.1. Classification (GTDB taxonomy): domain Bacteria; phylum Bacillota; class Clostridia; order Oscillospirales; family Oscillospiraceae; genus Faecousia. The sequence goes on from JAQXIT010000160.1 coordinate 1,355, forward strand.
TGGTGGTACCCTCGGGGCAGCCGGCCTCGGATTCCTCCGTCACCACGCCGGCTTCCAGATGGAGACTCACGCCGGAGATGCTTCCGGCGGTTTTGGTCAGCAGGTCGATGCGGCTCACAGACGCGATGGCGGCCAGCGCTTCGCCCCGGAAGCCCATGGTGGAGATGGCGGCCAGATCTTCGGCGGTGCGCAGTTTGCTGGTGGCATGGCGCAGAAAAGCCGTCCGGGCATCCTCGGCTGACATTCCGCAGCCGTTATCGGTGACCCGCAGGAAGGTCATGCCGCCGTCCCGGATCTCCACGGTGATCTTGGAGGCACCGGCGTCCACGGCGTTTTCCAGCAGCTCCTTCACCGCGGAGGCGGGGCGCTCCACCACCTCGCCGGCGGCGATGAGATTGGCAATATGGGGGGATAACTGAATGATTTTTGGCATGGTTGTCACCTCATGGCCGCGATGCCGATGGCATTGACGGCGGTGTGGATGAGTATGGGCGAAAGAACGGAGCCGGAGACCTCATAGGCAGCCGCCAGACAGATCCCGGCGGGCAGATACTGCAGATAGCACAGAGCCAGGGTATGGGTATCCACATAACCGATATAGTTCACCACATGGACGGCGGCAAACAGCAGAGTGGACACCAGATAGGCGGCAAACCGGCTGCGCCGGTACAGACTGCCGAACACCACACCCCGATGGAGAACCTCCTCGGCAGTGGGAACCAGCAGCACCGTGCCGATAGCGGTAAGCAGGAAATTCTCCCGGCCAAGGGTGCTGATGCCGGCGTCGTTGACGTTGAAAAAAGCCGGATCCACGGCGGTAATCAGCAGAGCCGTCAGCCGGATCAGAACCTGATACAGGCAGAAAAACCCCAAGGCGGTCAGCAGGATCCAGGGCATGCGGGAGCCGGCGGCTTTCAGGGTTTCCCCCAGAAACCAACGGAAGCATATCACTGCCACCCCGAAATTCAGGCAGAAATAGAGAAAATTCAAACCGGCGGAATCCAGCGGCAGACGCAGCAGCGTCACCGCCCGATACAGCAGCGGCGACAGAAACACGGCCTGAAAGGCCAGATACCGCCAGCCGAAGTACATTTCCTTCCGGGAGGCGAGAATGGGAGCAAATTTCATATCAGTTCAGCATTTTCTTCAGCTTGTACAGCTCGTTCATGGCTTCGATGGGGGTGAGGGTTTCCACCGTGATGGCCTCCAGGGCGTCCCGGAGCCTCTGGGAGCCCAGATCCGCCATGCTGAGCTGGTCATCCTCCTCCGGCACCGGTGCCGGAGCGTGAACCACGCCGTTTTCGCTTTCCAGCTCCCGGAGAATGTCCCTTGCCCGGGTAATCACGGCATTGGGAAGTCCTGCCAGACGGGCTACCTCGATGCCGTAGCTGTCGTCGGTGGCGCCGGGGACGATTTTACGCAGGAAGATCATCTGATCGCCCCGCTTTTTTACGGCGATGTTGTAGTTTTTGACGTTGGGCAGCTTGCTTTCCAGGGTGGAAAGCTCATGATAGTGGGTGGCGAAAAGAGTCTTGGCGCCCAACTTTTTGGGGTTGGCGGCGTACTCCAGAACGGCGCGGGCAATGGCCATGCCGTCGTAGGTGGAGGTGCCCCGGCCGATTTCGTCCAGAATCAGCAGGCTCCGGCCGGTGGCGTATTTCAGGATGGAGGCCACCTCGGACATTTCCACCATGAAGGTGGACTGGCCGGAGGCCAGATCGTCGCTGGCGCCGATGCGGGTAAACACCCGATCCACCAGCCCCATGCGGGCGGAGCGGGCGGGGACAAAGGAGCCGATCTGGGCCATCAGCACAATGAGGGCCACTTGACGCATATAGGTGGATTTGCCCGCCATGTTGGGGCCGGTGATGATGGACACCTGATTGTCGGTGCCGCCGAGATGGGTGTCGTTGGGGACGAACAGGGAATCCTTCAGCATCACCTCCACCACGGGGTGCCGTCCGTCGGTGATGGAGATCTCGTTGCCCAGGGTGATTTCCGGGCGGCAGTAGCCCCGGGCGGCGGCTACGGCGGCCAGAGAGCAGAGCGTATCCACGGCGGCCACGGCAGCGGCGGTGGCCTGCACCCGGGAGGCCTGATTGGCCAGATATTCCCGAAGCTCCGTGAAAATCTGATATTCCAGTGCCGTGAGCCGATCCTTGGCGTTGAGAACCTGATCCTCCAGCTCCTTCAGCTCCTGGGTAATGTAGCGCTCGCAGTTGGCAAGGGTCTGCTTGCGGATGTAGCCTTCTGGCACCTGATCCATGAAGGATTTGGATACTTCAATATAATAGCCGAACACCCGGTTGAAGCCAACCTTCAATGTGCGGATGCCGGTTTTCTCCCGTTCGGCGGTTTCAATGGCGAGAATGGTGTCCTTGCCGCCGTTCATAATGTCCCGGAGCCGGTCGGCGTCGGCATTGGCACCGGGGCGGATGATGCCGCCCTCCCGGACGGTCAGCGGAGGATCGTCCACGATGGTGTTTTCGATCCGGTCGGCGCACTCCGTCAGCGGATCCATGGCCTGTTCCAGCCGCCGCAGCAGGGGAGAGGTCATACTCTGAAGCTGACGCTTCACATCCGGAAGCGCCCGCAGGCCCCGGGCAAGACCCAGCAGATCCCGGCAGTTGACGGTGCCGGTAACCACACGGGTCATGACCCGCTCCAGATCGGTGACGTCCTTCAGTGCCTCGGTCAGTTCGCCCCGGACGATGGTGGCGTCCACCAGCTCCTCTACGGCGCCGTGGCGGCGGCCGATCTCCACGGGATCCAGCAGGGGCTTTTCCAGCCAGCTTCGCAGCATCCGGCCGCCCATGGCGGTCTGGGTCTTGTCCAGTACCCAGAGGAGGGAGCCCTTCTTCTCCTTGGAGCGCATGGTTTCCGTCAGTTCCAGATTCCGGCGGGCGTCCAGATCCAGCTCCATGAATTTGCCGGTGGTATAGTATTCCAGCGTCCGGATGTGGGCCAGATCGTTTTTCTGCAGGGTCAGCAGCGTCCGCAGCAGGGCACCGCCGGCGATGATGGCCTGAGGCAGGCCGCTGATGCCGAGGGAGGCCAGATCCCCGCCGAAGTGAGTTTCCAGCAGCGTCCCGGCATCCTCCAAATCAAAGAGAGCGGCGTCGCCCTCGTTGACACAGCAGCTTAAGCGCCGCATCAGGCAGTCGTCGAAGGCCGGCGACGCGACCCCTTCGCCGAAGCGCAGGATCTCCGACGGCGCGAAGCGCCCCAGCTCGGAGATGGCGGTGGGCTCGTCGGCGCAGACGGTGACGTAAAAAGCGCCGGTGGAGATGTCGCAGAAGGCAAGGCCGAATTTTCCGCTTCCGTAGAGGCAGGCAAAGTAATTGTTTTTGCGTTCCTCCAGCATACAGCTTTCCGTGACGGTGCCGGGGGTGACGATCCGGGTGATCTCCCGTTCCACCAGCCCCTTGGACAGGGCGGGATCCGTCATCTGCTCGCAGATGGCCACTTTGTAGCCCTTCTGCACCAGCCGGGCGATGTAGGCGTCCACGCTGTGGTAGGGGACGCCGCACATGGGCGTCTGCTCCTCCTTGGGCTTGCTCCGATCCCGGGTGGTCAGGGTCAGATCCAGCTCCCGGGAAGCGGTCTGGGCATCCTCGTCGAACATTTCGTAGAAGTCACCCAGACGGAAAAACAGGATGCAGTCCTGATTGCGTTCCTTGATTTCCCGATACTGACGCCGCATGGGGGTCAGTTCGTTTTCGTTTTTAGCCATAGGCTCAGCCTCTTTCTGTCATGGATGGGACAGCGTGCCGGTCAGGCTCCAGGTGGTGGAGCCGGTGGCGGTCACTTCCTGATAGGTGCCGATGAGATCGTCGTCTCCCGGCAGACGCACCAGCCGTCCGCCTTCGGTTCGGGCGGTGAGCATATCCTTGTCCCTGCCGTCGATGAGGCAGCGAAGGGTTTTGCCCACATAGCCTGCGTGGATTTCCTCGGAAATGGCGTTCTGCACCGCGCACAGCCGGTCGAAGCGGCGGTTTTTCTCCTCCTTCGGGGTGGGATCCGCCATGTCCGCGGCGGGAGTGCCGGGGCGGGGGGAGAAGATGAAGGTAAACAGCGCGTCGTAGCGCACCTGCTCAATGAGGGAAACGGTCTCCTCAAATTCCGCCTCCGTCTCGCCGGGGAAGCCCACGATCACATCGGAGGTCAGCACCAGCCCGGGCATGACGGATTTGGCGTAGTTCACCGCCTCCAGATACTTTTCCCGGTCGTAGTGACGGTTCATGGCCTTCAGCACCCGGCTGGAGCCGGACTGGAAGGGAAGATGGAGCTGCTTGGCAATTTTGGGAGAAGCGGCCATGGTGTCGAAGAGCTTCCGGCTGGCGTCTCTGGGGTGGCTGGTCATGAACCGGATCCAGAAATCCCCGGGAATATCGGCAATTTCCGACAGAAGGTCGGCAAAATCGAAGTTATCATACAGATCCTTGCCGTAGGAGTTGACATTCTGCCCCAGCAGGGTGATCTCCCGGCAGCCCTTTTCAATCAGCTCCCGGCATTCGGCCAGAATGTCCTCCTTCCGGCGGCTGCGTTCCCGGCCCCGGACATAGGGGACGATGCAGTAGGTGCAGAAATTGTTGCAGCCGTACATGATGGAGACCCAGCTTTTCAGGATGCCGTCCCGGTTCTGGGGGATGCCCTCGGCAATGGAGCCGGGCTCATCGGTGATATAAAACTGCCGCCGCCCCTGGCTGAGGACGTTCCACAGGATCTCCGGGAACTGCCAAAGGTGGTGGGTGGAAAACACGCCGTCCACATGGGGATAGCTTTTGCGGATCCGGTCGGTGACCACACTCTGCCCGGCCATGCAGCCGCACAGGAAGATCTTCTGCTCCGGATGCCGGCGCTTGGTGTGGGTCAGGGCGCCCAGATTGCCGAACACGCGCTGCTCCGCGTGCTCCCGGATGGCGCAGGTGTTCATGACCACCACGTCGGCGCCTTCTGCCTGGGGCATCATGCGGTAGCCGCACTGGGTCAGGTAGCCCCGGATTTTTTCCGAGTCCGCCTCGTTCTGCTGGCAGCCGTAGGTTTCCACATAGGCGCCTGGGGTGATGCCCTTTTCGTGCCAGTAGGCACTGACCCGGTCGCAGAAGGCAAATTGCCGCTTCAGCGCTTCTTCGGGGATGACGGTGGTTTTGGTGTTCATGGAATGCCCTCCAAGGATACTTTCTCAATTTGCAATCATATCATTTTTTTATCCCGTTTGCAAGGGCTGACGGCAAATTTTGCCCGGAGAAGGCAGAACGGCCGGAGAAATGTAAATAAATTTTGGCCTCCCTTGCATTTCCCGGGGTTTCGTGGTAAACTGGAGCCATCAAGAGCCCGAATACGGGAGAAAGAGGATATTATGCAGTGTAAGAATTGTCACGCGGCGCTGGAGGACGGCACCGCCGTCTGCCCCAACTGCGGGGAACCCACCCAGCCCGTCGCAGAGGAAGGCATCGGCAAAAAGCTGCTGATCTGGAAGATCGTGATGGCCAGCCTGACCGTCATCGTTCTGCTGGTGGTACTCATCGGAGCCGTTCGCTACGGCACCACCGGCAGCATTCTGCCGAAGAAGAACGATATTTATTGTAAGGATTCCTATACCGTCAGCGATGAGAAGCTGAACACCTCCGCCGGCAGCAAAAGCTTCGAAAAGGATATGGATAAGGTCATCGCCACCATGGGCAGCCACAGCCTGACCAACCGCCAGTTCCAGCTTTACTATTGGCAGGAGGTTCGCGGCAGCAGCTACGCGGACATGGATTCCAGCCAGCCGCTGGATCAGCAGTACCAGGATCCCGACACGGGAAAGACCTGGGAGCAGTTCTTTATCGAGGAGGCGCTGAAGGCGTGGCAGCAGGATATGCTGCTGCTGGAGCAGGCCGAGAGCGCGGGCTTCCGGATGCCCGAAAAGTACGCCGCCCAGTTCGAGACGCTGGAGGCCGACATGGCCAAAATGGCCAGCGAAAACGGCTATACCTCAGCCGATGCCATGCTGCAGAAGTCCATGGGCAAGGGCTGCACGTTCCAGGCCTACCGGGAGTATATGTGGAACTTCTATTATGGCGCGCTGTACTGGTCTGACCGGATGAAGACTCTGGAGGTCAGCGACGCGGAGCTGGAGAACTACTTCCTGAGATATGAATCCACTCTGAAAACCAGCTATGAGATGGAGATCACCAAGGACAGCGGCAAGCTGGTGGATGTGCGCCACATTCTCATCATGCCCGAGGGCGGTACCAAGAGTGAGGACGGAAAGACTACAATCTATTCCGACGCGGAATGGGAAGCCTGCAGGGAAAAGGCCCAGAAGATACTGGATCAGTGGCTCGCCGGCGAAAAAACGGAGGAAAGCTTCTCCGCGCTGGCTACCGCCAATTCCGAGGATCCGGGCTCCAAGTCCAGCGGCGGATTGTACACCTACGTCTATAAGGGTCAGATGGTGCAGGAATTTGAGGACTGGTGCTTCGACGACAGCCGGCAAACCGGTGACTACGGCCTGGTCAAGACCTCCTACGGCTACCACATTATGTACTACGTTTTCGGCGAGGAAGGCTGGATCCGTATCTGCCGCAACGGCGTGCAGTCCGAGAAGGCTCAGACCATGCTGGATGAGCTGATTGCCGCCGGCGTGATGAAAGTCAACTACAAGAACATCGTTCTGGCGGAAGCGGATCTTTAATTGAATCGCGGCGGGAGGGCGCTTCGGCGCCCTCTATTTGCGATTAAGATTCGTTTAAGAAAACTTTTTTCCGGGGAAAGCGCTTTACATAATTTCCGTTCCATGATAGAATAGAAGGCGATAACTCGAATGGAGTCAAAACGAGGTGCAGTTATGGATCAAGTCGCAAGAAGACGCAGAAGAAGGCGTAATTCCACCCAAAATCTGACCGTTCTGATCGGTCTGCTGGTTTTTGTCCTGATCGTGGTGGTGATTGTTGCCGTATTCGTTCACAATAGTGAAAAAAACCCGGACAATACCGAGCCGCCCCAGACCGGCCCGGGTGCCGAGCTGACGATCACCGCCCCCGCGGAGACGGAATTCGTCACGCTGGAGAAAACGCTGCTGTTCCAGGGCAGATCGGATCCGGCCCAGAGTCTGACCGTCAACGGCACCCAAGTCCCCCGGGAGGCCGACGGTTCCTTCTCGTACCCGTTCACGCTGGAGCCGGGAATCAATGAAATCACCCTTTCCCATAAGGGCCGGACGGTTACCTACCGTGTGGAGTACCGCTATACGGTGCAGAGCTACGCGCCGTCCGGGGATGTGAGCTATTCCTCCGGCGCCGCGGTGCGGGTGGAGGTGTTTGCCCGGGAGGGAAGCACGCTTCATGTTACGCTGGCAGGCCATGAGATCTCCATGGAGAAAGCCGAGGATCAGGCGGTCAACGGCATGGCGGATGGCTTTGCCCGCTACACCGGCACCTATCAGCTTCCGGAAGGGAATACCGAGGATCTGATTCTGGGTGCCATTGAGTACAGCGTCACCTGCGACGGAATCACGGAAACCTACCGCTCCGGCACCGTGGTGTGCCGGAAAATGGCGCCGATTCTCGCCTCCGATCCCAGCGTCACACCGGACTACGGCGACTATATCGACGTGGGCTCGGGCTATATTGTGGAGATCATTACCTACTCCGCCGAGACCTTCGACGGTGCCACCGACGACGACTATTCCAATCCCGCCCGTAATTATCTGCCGGAGGGAACTGTGGACTACTGCTCCCAGAACGTGGTTACCAGCAACAAGCTGGAATACATACGGATGCGCTGCGGCCGGCGGGTCTACGTGAAGAAGAACAACTATCCCGCCAGCGGCAAAACCCAAGTGGTGGAGTGCTATCGTGGCAGCCTGCCGGATCACAACGAGAT
>JAQXIT010000161.1 GCA_029007925.1 Bacillota bacterium
CGGCAATCTCATTTGCCGTCTTTCCGCGGACGGAACATCCAAAATGCGCAAAAAGCCCGCCGGGAAAGGATATGATCCCCCTAAAGTAGACCAAGGAAATATCCAAAGTCTATTTTAGGGGGAATTTCTATGTCTAAATCAAAGCATACACCAGAATGGAAGATAGCCATAGTCAAAAAGTATCTATGGTCACAATGGTCAGACAGAAAATTGGGGTTACGCTCCTGTCGCATCATCATGTAGGCAACTTCTTCCGGAGTTGCCTTGACAGTTTCGCCCTCTCCATAGAGGTAGGCATCGGTATGAACCCGGACATCGGCGTCCTGATCGATTTCTCCGATAAAATCGTCAAAGGCAGCTGGCAGAGTTGTGTTTACCAATCTGCCAGCCCCCTCTTTGAATGTCGGGATGTGTATCCGTTCTCAAGGTATAATGAGATTCCCACTTCTCGCTTTTCTCCTCGGAATGACATAGAGGGGAGATTCCCACTTCTCGCTTTTCGCCTCGGAATAACTGACTCTTGTCACGTCCTCTAAAGACTTCTCCTCAAGGAGAAGCCATGGGGAATCCCCGTATCTCTGGGAGAAGAGCCACGTCAGCCCATAGCCGCCGGCTCCCGGACGCGGAAGGTCAGGCCCTTGGGGTAGAAGAACCGCAGCTTCTCCTTGGCCACCCGGATGTCCACCGTCTCGGCCACGCGAAGTTCGCCGTCCAGATTGACGGGGGTAGGCTTGTCGCAGCGGATGGTCAGATGATCGGTGCGGAAATGGCGGATCAGCTCGGGATACCGGGCGTATTTGCCCGCCTTGTACTTGCCCACCACCTGAGCCACCTTCAGCCGGGAGACCTTGGTCACCAGCAGCACATCCAGAATTCCGTCGGTGGGGTCGGCGTCCGGCACCGGGTTGAAGCCGCCGCCGTAGAACCGGCCGTTGCAGGCGCAGATCAGGGTCTGCTCTCCGTCGATGGTCTCGCCGCCGATCTCCACCACATAATGCTCCGAAATGCCCCGGATCACGTTGACCAGCGTGGACACGGCATAGGCCCGGAAGCCCTGCAGCAGGGGCAGCCGCTTGTAGGAAGCCACGTCGGTGCCGATGCGGGCGTCCAGTCCCACGGAGCAGATGTTGAGGGAGATATCATCGTTGCAGCGAATCAGGTCGAACTCCGTCTCCTGACAGTCCAGCAGCCGTTGGATGTCCCGGAAGGGTTCCGTTTCGGAGAACAGCTTGACAAAATCGTTGCCGCTGCCGCCGGCGTAATGGGTCACCGACACATTGGGAAAACCCACCGCGCCGGATACGACTTCGTTGAGGGTGCCGTCGCCGCCACAGGCATAGATCCGGTATTCCTCGCCGGTCTGCGCCGCCTCCCGGGCAATCCGGGCGCACTCACCGGGAGCCCGGGATACCTCGATGCGGTAGGACAGTCCCTTGGGGCGGCAGGCTTCTTCGATGCTCCGGCGGTAGTCATCCGTCCGGTCCCGGCTTCCCGCCGCCGGATTGATGATGAAAAGATGGTTCATGGCTTTCTCCCCCCGCTCCGGCCGGCGTTCAAGTACATATAGTAGTCGCATTTTATCATGCCGTTGTAGAGCTTGCGCTTTTTGTCCGCCCGGCGGCCGAAGTAATGCTCAAACTCCGGCTCCGAGGTGATGATATACTGTTTCCAGCCGTCGGCGTATTTGAGATGCCGCCCAAGGGCGGCGTAGAGCCGCTGGGCGCTCTGCTGCTCCAGCATCCGCTGGCCGTAGGGCGGGTTGCAGATAAGGATTCCGGCGTCGGTGGGGAGGCTCATTTTGGTGGCGTCCCCGTCCCGGAACGCCACGCTGTCCGCCACGCCGGCCTTCCGGGCATTGGCCATGGAGAGGGACACGCATTTGGGGTCGTTGTCGGAGCCGAGGATCCGGTAATTCCCCCGGAATTCCAGATCCTTCGCTTCCATCCGGGCATCCGCCCAGACTTTCTCCGACATCCACGCGAAACGCTCCGCCGCGAAGGGACGGTTCAGGCCCGGCGCCCGGTTCTTGGCAATCAGCGCCGCCTCGATGGGAATGGTGCCGGAGCCGCAGAAGGGATCCCACAGAAATTCCCGTCCCCGGTAGCGGGTGAGCTGCACCATGGCCGCCGCCAGAGTCTCCCGCAGGGGCGCGTCGTTGCCCACTGCCCGGTAGCCACGCTTGTGGAGCCCGGCGCCGGAGCAGTCCAGATACAGCCGTACCCGGTCATTCATGACGGAAAACTGAAGCTGATATTTGGCTCCGGTCTCCGGCAGCCAGCCGACACCGTATTTTTCGCCCAGACGCCTGGAGGCAGCCTTTTTCACGATGGCCTGACAGTCCGGCACGGACATCAGCCGGCTGTTTAAGCAGTGACCCTTCACGGGGAAGGCGCCGTCCCGGGGGATGAAGTCCTCCAGCCGGGCGCCGTACACGCCCTGAAACAGCTCCTCGAAGGTGACGGCGGGAAAATCCGCCAGAACCATCAGCACCCGCTCGCCGGTGCGCAGCCGGAGGCTGGCTTTAGCCAGCGCCGCCTCGTCCCCGGAAAACAGCACCCGGCCGTTTTCCACCCGGACGTTTTCCAGCTCCATGCGGCGCAGCTCATCGCCGGCGATTCCTTCCAGGCCGAACAGCGTGGGTACCGCGAATTCAAATTGTGCCATAGTGCCTCCCGATTACGGAATGATTTTTTTGGGCTTCAGGTACCGCTCCTGCTCGGAAAAGACGCAGCCGCAGTATTTCTGAATATACATCCCCATTTCCCGGGCCTTTTCCTGACCGGCGCGGAAGTAGGGGCGGAAATCCCGGTACAGGAATGCCACGCCGTACTCCGATGCCGCCCGCTGGGCCACCTCCCGCAGCAGCTCGTGATTCTGATAGGGACTGATGAACAGGGAGGAGGTAAAGCTGTCGAAGCCCCCGTCCTTTGCCTGCCGGGCCGCCTCAAACAGCCGCATTTCGTAGCACTTGACGCAGCGTCCGCCGATATCCTCCGCCACCGCCCGGACGAAGGGGCGCAGGCCGTAGTCGTCCCGCTCCAGCAGCGGCAGCTCCACCGCTTCGGCGTATTCCCGCAGGCAGTTGCGCCGGGCGCGGTACTCGGTGAAGGGGTGAATGTTGGGATTATACCAATATCCGGTCACTTCCAGACCGTCGCCGCGCAGCACCTCCACGCACTGGTTGGCACAGGGCGCGCAGCAGATATGAAGCAAAGTTTTCATGGATGCCTCCCGGAAAATGTCGATTGCAACATTATAGCACAATATTTCCGCCTGCACAAGTATTCCCGGCCGAAGAAATGGAAATTGCCCGGCGGGACGGTGAAAAAAAGTCGGAAAAACCGGGAAAAAACCTTGAAAAAGGGGTTGCAATCCCGGCATGGGAGTGGTATAATACCACCGTAACATCAGGACTATGGAAGAGAGGGGCGCGCGCCCCTCTCTTTTTGAATGGCAAAGGAGGCAGTATGAAGGTTACGGAACTTGTCACCCAATTCGCCCAGCCCATCGTGGAAGCGCACGGCTGCTCGCTGTGGGACGTGGAGTACGTCCGGGAAGGCTCCGAGCGGTTCCTGCGGCTCTATATCGACAAGGAGGGCGGCGTGGACATCAACGACTGCGAGGCCATCTCCCGGGCCGTGGATCCGGTGCTGGACGAGAAGGATCCCATTCCGGAATCCTACCATTTCGAGGTCTGCTCCGCCGGCCTGGAGCGGGTGTTGAAGCGCCCCGGTGACTTTGCCCGGTTTCTGGGCAGCCCGGTCACCGTCAAGCTCTATCGCCCCCGCAACGGCCTGAAGGAAATCCCCGGCATTCTCCGGGACTATGCCGACGGTGCCGTCACCGTGGAAGCCGGCAGGGAAACCATTACGTTCGCGAAATCCGAGGTCGCCCTCGTGCGGCTTCGTGTAGAATTTTAACAGGAGGATAGAATCACAATGGCCAGAAATACCAGAGCCAAAAAGCGGCCCGAGGCCCCTCAGATGGACATCGGGGAAATTTTTGCCAGCATGCGGGATCTTGAAAAAACCAAGGGAATTCCCATGGATTATATGACGGAGCGCCTGAAGCAGGCGCTGGCCAACGCTTACCGGAAGGATCGGGAGGATCACCGGGATGTCCCCGCCGAGAATGTGGTGGTGGACTTGAGCGAGCAGGGTCTTTCCATGCACCTGGTCAAGACCGTGGTGGAAGAGGTGGAGGATACCGCGCTGGAAATCCATCTGGACGCCGCCCGGAACCTGAACCCCGACGCCCGGGTGGGAGACACCATCTCCATCCCCGTGGATATTCCGAAATTCGGCCGCATCGCCGCCCAGACCGCCAAGCAGGTGGTGATTCAGGGCATCCGGGAAGCCGAGCGGGGCGTGGTTTACGACAATTATTCCAACAAGGCGCAGGAGCTGCTCACCGGCACCGTAACCAAGCTGGATCCCAGCGGCGACGTGTTCGTCCGGATCGGCCAGGGCACCGAAGCCTCCGACGCCGTGCTGCGCACCAGCGAGCAGATCCCCGGTGAATCCTACCGGGAGGGCGAACAGCTCAAGGTTTATGTGCTGGAAGTCCATAAAATGGGCCGGGGCCCCATCGTCCACGTGTCCCGCACCCATCCCAATATGGTGCGCCGGCTGTTCGAGCTGGAAACCCCGGAAATCGCCGAGGGTCAGGTGGAAATCCGCAACATTGCCCGGGAAGCCGGTTCCCGCAGCAAGATGGCCGTCCGCGCCACCATGGAGGGTCTGGATCCCGTGGGCGCCTGCGTCGGCCCCCGGGGCGACCGGGTCAACGCCGTGGTGAAGGAGCTCCACGGCGAGAAGATCGACATCGTGGTCTGGAGCGAGGATCCCTGCGAGTACGTCAAGGCGGCGCTGAGCCCCGCCGACGTGATCTCCGTCACCGCCATCCCCGGCCAGAAGGCCTGTCGGGTCATCGTGCCCGACGATCAGCTCAGCCTGGCCATCGGCAAGGAGGGGCAGAATGCCCGCCTGGCCGCCCGCCTCACCGGCTGCAAGATTGATATCAAGCCCGCTTCGCAATCAGGCGAGGAGCAGATGTAAGGACAAAAACTGTGCCCTGCGCAAAGGAGGTAGTCCTATGCAGAAGAAAATCCCCCAGCGGCAGTGTATGGGCTGCCGGGAACGAAAAAACAAACGGGATATGATCCGGGTGGTTCGCACCACGGACGGCGGCGTCTGCCTGGATTTCAGCGGAAAGCTGAACGGCCGGGGCGCCTATGTCTGCCCGGATCCCGAATGCCTGAAGAAGGCTCAGAAGAGCCGGGCGCTGGAGCGCTGCCTGGAGGTGCCCATCCCGCAGGAGGTCTACGACCGGCTGGCCAAAGAAATGGAGGCGCAGCCCCGTGGATAAAGCGCTGAATTATCTCTCCCTTGCCCGAAAGGCAGGGCTGGCCGAGCTGGGTGAGGAACCCGTGGGCGCCGCGGCGAGAGCCCTCCGCGCTCACCTGATCCTGGTGGCCGCCGATGCCTCCGACCATACCTGGCGCCGGGCGCTGAGCTTCGCCGCCGGGACTGACCAGCAGTGCATCCGGGTAAGCTATACCAAGGATGAAATGGGAATGGCCATCGGCCGTACCAGTCTTGCCATTGCCGCCGTCACGGATCCGGCGCTGGCGCTGAGTCTGGTGCAGGCGCTGACCCCGCCGGAAACATACGGCGCCGCCGCGCAGATCCTGTCCGACAAGGTTCGCAGGCTCCGTCAGCGGCAGAGCGAGGCCAAGGCTCACCGGCGCAACCGGCGCAGCGGAATGAAGAAGAACTGACGTTTTTGGAGGTGCGTATATGAGTTTAGTGAAGTATCGTTTGAAAGAGGTCGCGGCGGATTTCGGCGTGACAGCCAAGGAAGTATCGGAGATCATCTCCAAGTATTATGAAAAGCCCAAGTCCAACACCCAGGTGCTGACCCCGGAGGAGCTGAATCTGGTGTTCGACTATATGACCCAGCATCACCAGATCTCCTCTCTGGAGCAGGTGTTTGCCGTGCAGCCCAAGCCCAAGGCGGAGCCGGTCAAGGAAGCCCCCACCCCGGAGGCTAAGAAGCCGGAGCCGGCCAAGACCGATAAGCCCAAGCCTCAGAATCCGGCCAAGCCCCAGCCCGCGGCGCAGCAGCCCAAGGCCGAGAAGCCCAAGGAGCCGGAGCGGAAGCGGGAGCGCCGTGTGGTGGACACCTCCGCCGTGCAGGTCAATGCCAACCGCTTTGCCGACGTGGACAATCTGGTCTCCGAGCGGGTGCAGAATTATCAGGGCGGCAAGCAGCGCATCGGCGGCAAGAAGGGTCAGCAGCAGAACAAGAAGGACAATAAGTTCAAGGGCAACAAGTCCAGAAACGAGGAGCAGGAGAAGCTGCGCCGTCTGCAGATGGAGGTCGCCCGGAAGGCACCCGTCACCGTGAAGATCCCCGAGGAGATCACCGTAGGCGAGCTGGCCAGCCGCATGAAGAAAACCGCCGGCGAGGTCATCAAGCTGCTGATGAAGAACGGCGTCATGGCCGGCATCAACCAGGCCATCGACTACGACACCGCCGAATTTGTGGCCACGGAAATGGGCTGCAAGGTGGAGAAGGAAGTCACCGTCACCATCGAGGAAAAGATCATCGACGACCATGTGGACACCGCCGACGAGCTGCAAACCCGGCCTCCCGTTGTGGTGGTCATGGGTCACGTCGACCACGGCAAGACCTCCCTGCTGGACGCCATCCGCAAAACCTCCGTCACCGCGGGAGAGGCCGGCGGCATCACCCAGCACATCGGCGCCTACACCGTGGACGTCAACGGCAACACCGTCACCTTCCTGGATACCCCCGGCCACGCGGCCTTTACCTCCATGCGCGCCCGCGGCGCCATGTGTACCGACATCGCCATTCTGGTGGTGGCCGCCGACGACGGCATCATGCCTCAGACCGTGGAGTCCATCAACCACGCCAAAGCCGCCAAGGTGCCCATCATCGTGGCCATCAACAAAATGGATAAGCCCACAGCCAACCCCGACAAGATCAAGGAGCAGCTCACCAAGTACGACCTGATTCCCGAGGAATGGGGCGGCGATACCGTCATCGTCCCCATCTCCGCCAAGACCGGCATGGGTCTGGAGGAGCTGCTGGAGATGGTCATCCTCACCGCCGAGGTGCAGGAGCTGAAGGCCAATCCCAACCGCCGCGCCAAGGGCACCGTCATCGAGGCCCGGCTGGATAAGACCCGGGGCCCCATCGCCACGCTGCTGGTGCAGAACGGCACCCTGAAGCAGGGCGACATCATCATCGCCGGCACCTCCGTAGGTCGTGTCCGGGTGATGACCAACGACAAGGGCCGCACCGTCAAGACCGCCGGCCCCTCCGTTCCCGTGGAGATCACCGGTCTGGCCGACGTGCCCACCCCCGGTGACGAGTTCAACGCCGTCACCGACGAGCGCATGGCCCGGGAGCTGGTGGAGCAGCGCCGTCAGGCCGCCAAGGATGCCGCCGCCAACGCCATGAGCAAGGTCACGCTGGATAACCTCTTTGCCAAG
>JAQXIT010000162.1 GCA_029007925.1 Bacillota bacterium
TGGTGGAGATAAGCGGGATCGAACCGCTGACCTCTTGAATGCCATTCAAGCGCTCTCCCAGCTGAGCTATACCCCCATATATGAAGTTCTTGAAATTGGCTTGCCAATTTTAAGAACTTTTTTGTTTGTAAAGTGATGCGGATTCCTATAAAACCCGCCAAGTTCTCGACTTTTATTAAAAAAATAAGAAAGTGAGGGCTTTTTTACCGTATTTCCAACATTTAGGTAGTGAATATAGGTGACTAACCTATAAATCAGTACGATTTCGGCAGGGGAATTAACTTTGTTAATTCAAGCCGACATCGCACGAAGTGCGATGGAGGCCGCCGAAAATTTTAGTAGAGGCGGGGTCGTTTACCTGGTGAGCTGCGCTCCCAGCTGAGCTATACCCCCATATTTGGTTCGCTGTCAGACAGCTTTTGTATTATAGCATAATTGCGGGATTTGTCAAGGGGTATTTTTGATTTTTTTGCGTTTTTCAGCAGGCGGATATGGCGGCGGACAGGGCGGTGATGATGGCTTCCTCCGAAAGGGAGGGGGTTCCCTGACCGGTCAGGTACGGAACGTGGACAAAGCCCACCCGGGTACCCGTCCCGGCAAAGCGGTGCAGCAGGGTATAGAGGACATCGTTGCAGACGAAGGTTCCCGCGGTATTGGCCACCGCGGCGGGAATACCGGCGCTTCGGATGGCTTTGACCATGTCCGCCACCGGCACAGTGGCGAAGTAGGCGGCGGGAGCGCCGGGAATCACGAAGGCATCCCGGGGCTGGTTCCCCCGGTTGTCCGGGATCCGGGCGTCGCGGATGTTCACGGCGATCCGCTCCGGCGTCACTGCCTCCCGGCCTCCGGCAAGACCGACGCACAGGATCACATCCGGCCGGAATTCCTCCGCCCGGGTCAGCACCGCTTCCGCGGCTTTTCCGAAGACCGTTGGGATCTGAAGTTTACATAACACATATTCACCCACGGTATCGGGCAATTTCGACACGCATTCCCAGGATGGGTTGACGCTGTCTCCCCCGAAGGGGTCAAAACCGGTGATGAGCAGCCGTTTCGCCATTAGATCATTCTCCTTCCAGCAGCAGCCAAAGAAGCCGCTCGTCGGCAAAGGCCGGGTGCGTGAACGCCGCGTCCAGAATGGCGTCCACGTTGTCGGCGTCGTTTTCCACTTCCTTGGACCAGAGCTGAGCCGTCCGGATCAGGTCTCCGC
Source organism: Bacillota bacterium (assembly GCA_029007925.1). GTDB lineage: Bacteria > Bacillota > Clostridia > Oscillospirales > Oscillospiraceae > Faecousia. The sequence goes on from JAQXIT010000162.1 coordinate 1,211, forward strand.
CCAGAGTTTTCACCAGAAGGCAGGAGGCGGCAATCAGTTTCACCCGGCTGATCAGATCGTAATCCGAAACTGCCTGAAGCCAGTACCGCTCCACGCCGTACCGCGCCATCGCCCGCAGGGGCTCCTGCCAGGCCGTGGGAGCCGGGGATGCCAGCCGGCGGCGCCAATCGTCGGTCAGGATCTCCAGATCGGAGAAAAACGCCGGAAGAGCGCCGGGGTCGGCGGGCTTTGCCGGAGATCGGGCAGTGTCCAAGGCGGCATTGGCGTCGAAGGGGGACGGATCCGCCCCGTCCAACAGCGCCTGGGCGTGGTAACCATAGAGCAGTCCCAGAGCCAGCGCCTCGCCCACCGGGCGGCCAGAGAGCAGCGCCAGCATTTCCTGCCGGGTGCGCAGCAACGCCTCCATGGCCTCGGTATCATATTCCGGCGCTTCGCCGCCGGGGATTTCCTCTGTTACGGAGGCTTCGATCGGGGAGGTGAGAATCAGCCGGGCGGCCTCCGGGCAGGAAAGCTCCAGCCCCAGCTCCGCGAAATCGCCGTAATCGTGCCGCAGCCTGGGAAACTCCCGGCAGACCCGGCACAGCGCCGCCTCGCCCAACTGAGATTGAATGCGGCACAGCCCGTCGGGCTGCCACATGGGGCAGCGGCCTGCCTCCAGGGCCATGACGGTTTCCCCGCCCTCGGTGACCAGAACCTCCCGGAGCCGGCGGCCCAGGGAGCCGGGGAGTGACCGATAGAACCGGGCACTGGCGTCATCCACCTGAACGTCCCAATCTTTGCAGCAGCTATCGGGGCATTGACCCGCAAGGCAGCGGAACCGGCAGAAGGCCGGACTTTTCACAATACGCATGGGTTACTCCAATCCAAAAAGCGCAAGCGCATACGGAAGCCGTACGCGCTTGGGCGGATTATTCTTCCGGATCCTCCGGACGGATGGCATACATGGTGGCGGCGGCGTCCAGCAGGGCGTTCTTGCCACTCTCCACGGCGGACTGCAGCTCCGCCATCTGGGAGCCGATCCGGTCGGCGGCCTGACGGAACAGGGCGGCGGCGTCGTCCACCTGCGTGGTGGCCTGGGCCAGGGTGCCGGTGGCCTGACGGTAGATCTGGTCTGCCCGCTCCCGGGCGGTGCGCTCGGCACGTTCTGCCCGGCGGTAGGCAGCCAGCTCTCTGCCGGCCATTTCCGCGTCCTGCCGCTCCAGACGGGCTTTCAGACTATCAATCTCCGCCTGCGCCTCGGCGGAGACGCCGGTTTGGGTGCGAAGCTCGGCACATTCGGCCTCCAGCGCGGCGTATTTTTCCTCCAGAGCGGTATAATCCGCCCGGGTTTTTTCCAAGAGCTCCGTCAGCTCGGCGCATTTGGCCTCCAGCGAGGACGCCAGACCGTCTCTGGCGGTATACTGGATCAGCTTGGCGCGAAGCTCCTCTGCCTCGGAGGTGAGTTGGTTGACCAGCGCGGTGTGCTTGGCGTTGAGATACTCGATATAGTGTACCACGTCCTCTTTGTTGAAGCCCCCAAGGGCGCTGCGAAAGCTGTGGGTTTCTGCCATGGCAATCGGCCTCCTAGCGTTTTTCTGAATTATACCACGTTTTCGGGGAAAAAACAACTGTTTTTCCCGAAAAAGAGCGGTGCGGAATTCTGCCTCAGGAATCCTTGCAAATGCCGGGGAAATGAATTATAATCGGGGGGAAGGGAGGTATGCCTATGGCTTGGGATCGGAAAGAGGCCATCGAACATTATCGGGCGCTGGGAGCGCCCGGAGATCAGAACGCGTTGGTGGAGCTGCTCAGGGAAATCCAGCGAGAACAGGGCGGGGGAATCCCGCCGGACGCGCTGACGGAAGCGGCGGAGCGCTTGGGTGTCCGGGAAAGCTATCTCCGGGCTGTGGTGAAGCGGTTTCCCAGCCTCCGGCTGGCGGACACCCATTGCCTGGAGATCTGCGGCGGCCCCAACTGCGCGAAGCGGGCGGCGCTGACGGCATTCGTGGAGAAAACCTGGGGGACAAATCCCCGGGGCATACAGATCCGGACGGTACCCTGTCTGCGGATGTGCGGAAAGGGCCCCAACATCCGCTGGGACGGGAAGCTGTATTCTCAGGCCGACGAAGCGCTGCTGCGGCGTCTCATCGGGGAGGGGAAACGCCCCGGATGAAGCATTTGTCAGAAAAACCCATTGGGTAAATAGCGGGACACGCTGCCTCAAAGGCGGCGTGTCCCGTTTGTGTGCGCAAGTGTCCCGATTCCGAAGGGGTCAGCCGCAGTAGATGTCAATCGCCCGGTGGACAAATTCGGCGGTGCCCTGGCCGCCGGCTTTGTCGATGTTTTCGGTCATGGTGTCTCCGGCGACGTACATCTGCCCCAGCCCCCGGAGAATCTCCCGGGTGCAGGTGTAGTAATGCTGGCTGATAAAGCGCTGCAGTCCGGCCACCAGCGCCTGCGCCTCCCCGGAATCGGGGGATGTGTGCCGGATGGCGCCGAATTCCGCGAAAATGTCCATGAGAGCGCTGCCATCCGCGCGCTGCTGCTCCGGGGTCTGCCCGGCGGTCTTTTCCTCAAATTCACGGTACGCCTCCGTTTTGCCCCATTTGGCCTTGGCTTCGGCGGAGTACCTGTCCAGTTCGGTTGTGTCAAAGGCATGAAAATCCATTTCCATCACTCCTGTTTTTTGAATATGACGGGCGTGGGAAATCAGCGCGTCCAGGTGCTGCCGCTGAAGCTCCAAAAGCCGGATCTGGGATGCCAGCGCCTCCATCGGATGGAAACGAGGCGAATCCAGAATCTCCCGGATGTCCTTCAGCGGGAACCGCAACTCCCGGAACAACAGAATGGCCTGCAGCCGCGCCAGAGCCGTATCGTCATACAGCCGGTAACCGGCTTCCGTTACCCGTGTGGGCGGCAGCAGTCCGATGGCGTCGTAGTGGTGGAGCGCGCGCACACTCACACCGGTGAGTTTACTGAC
>JAQXIT010000163.1 GCA_029007925.1 Bacillota bacterium
CCGCGGCGAGGATCAGCGCGGCCGGAATGGCCATAATCAGATAATTGGCCGCGGCAGCCGGTGTGGTATCGGTGAACAGGCTGAAAAAGGCCTCCCCGCCGGTTTGCAGCACAAATCGCTTGACCAAAAAGCAGAACAGATTGACCAGCATGACATCGACGGTATACAGATAGAGCCAGCGTCTGCGCTCCAGGCGGGATTTGGTCAGGCTTTCATAGAGCCACACCGACGAAACGGAGGGGAAAAACAGGCAAATGAAGGCGATCACGGTATTTTTGCTCCTTCTGAAATGGAATTCCCACCCATCATACGCCATTTTCCGGCATAAATCAACAAAAATTTTTTCCCTGTCCTCCACTGCGGTGAAATTTTTCTGTTGTGCAAACCGAAAAAATCTGATACAATGTAAATATCTATTGTTTTCAGTCAGATTGGGAGTGAATGGCTATGAATGAGAAGCGCCGCACCGTCCGCCAGGAGGTTTCCCCGGAAGAAACGGAAGGTCAGCTGGAAGGACGCAACGCTCTTACCGAGGCTCTGCGCAGCGGCAGAACCATTGACAAGGTGCTGATTGCCGCCGGGGAAACGGATCGGGGGCTCCAGCGTCTGGCAGCTCATGCGAAGGAAGCCGGTGCCGTGGTGGTACCCGTGGATCGGCGGAAGCTGGATGCCATGTCGGTGACCCACGCCCATCAGGGCGTCATCGCCCTGGCAGCGGCTCACGAATATGTCTCCATCGACGACATCCTGCGGGAGGCCGCCAACCGGGGGGAGAATGCCCTGCTGGTGATCTGCGACGAGCTGACGGATCCCCATAATCTGGGTGCCATCCTCCGCTCCGCGGAATGTGCCGGCGCCCACGGTGTCATCATACCCAAGCGCCGCAGCGTAGGTCTCACGGCGGTGGTGGCCAAGGCCTCGGCCGGTGCCGTGGAGTATATGAAGGTGGCGCGGGTCGCCAATATCAACAATGCCATTTCCGAACTGAAGGAAAAGGGCGTCTGGATCTTCGGCACCGCCGCGGAGGGTTCCATTCCCATGTACCGGGCGGATCTGACGGTTCCCGCCGCCATCGTCATCGGAAATGAAGGTCAGGGCATGAGCCCGCTGGTTCGGAAAAATTGCGACGTCACGGTGCATATTCCCATGAAAGGACGGATCTCGTCGCTGAATGCGTCGGCGGCGGCGTCCATACTGCTGTATGAGGCAGTGCGCCAGCGTCTGGGATAAGGAGGTTTTCCATGGACGAACAGGAAAAGAATCTGCGGTCACCGCAGGATGAAGAATTCAGCCTTGAAGATATTCTGAAGGAATTCGGCACCTCTGCCCCCGCTCCGGCACCGGAGGAGCCGGATGTCCAGATCTGGGACGGAAAGACTCCTCCCGCTCCCCGCCCGGCCTCCACTCTTCCCTCGGACACCGTCCGGCTGGACGAGGTGACCAAGGCGGTGCGGCAGCTTACCGGGGAACCGGAGGAACCCCAAAGCGTCCCCGACGCTACGGTTCGCTTTGACGCGCTGGGCGGCGATACGCCGGAGGAACCGCCCCGGATCCCGGTTCACGAGGAAACGGTGGAGCCCTACTCCGAGCAGTGGGAGCCGGAATACGAGCAGCCCATCGGGGACTATGTTCCCCCGGAGCCCATTGTGTTCCGCCCCAAATCCCGGCTCCATGAGCTGAAGCGGAAGCTGGTGGAGGGGCCGGAACGGCGTTACTACGAGCTGGCGGAGCAGGGTCTGGGAAAACTGCAGACGGCGGTTTTCCTGAATCTGCTGATTTCCCTGCTGGCGGCCGGTTCCACCGCCATGTACGCCCTCGGCATGGTACAGACCGGCCGGCTGCGGCTGATGGTGTTCGTGCAGTTTCTGGCGCTGATGCTGTCGGCGCTGCTGGGCAGCTATCAGCTGATGGAGGGTTTCTCCGATCTGATCCACCGGCGGTTTACCCTGAACACCCTGCTGATGTTCAGCTTCGCCGCCTGCTGTGCCGATGCCATTCTCTGTCTGGGGCAGGTGCGGATTCCCTGCTGCGCCGCCTTCAGCCTGAATATGACCATGTCCCTGTGGAGCGCCTGCCAGAAGCGCCGCACCGAGATGGCTCAGATGGACACCATGCGCAAGGCCATCCGTCTGGACAGTCTGGTTGGCTCCCCCGATTACTACGAGGGCCGTCCCGGCTTCCTCCGGAGTGAGGGGCAGGTGGAGGACTTCATGGACACTTACCGTGCCCCCTCCGGGCCGGAGAAAACCCTGTCCGTCTACGCGCTGACGGCATTGTTTGTCAATCTGGCAGCCGGAATTGTGGCCGGAGTCCGCTTTTCTCTGCCCGTGGGTGTTCAGGTGTTCAGCGCAGGGCTTCTGCTGGCGGTTCCCGCCACCACCTTCATCACCCTGAGCCGCCCCATGGCGCTGCTGGAGCGCCGGCTTCACAAGATCGGCACCATCATCTGCGGCTGGCAGGGCGTGCTGGCCATGAGTCAGGCAGCCGTCTTCCCCCTCACCGATACGGATCTCATTCCGCCCGGCTCCGCCAAGATGAACGGCGTCAAGTTCTTCGGCGACCGGGATCCCGATCAGGTGGTTGCCTATGCCGCCGCCCTGATTACCGCCGACGGCGGCTCCATGGCGCCGTTGTTCAGCCAGCTTCTGGAAAGCCGCAGCGGCTATCACTACGACGCGGATAATCTGCGGGGCTACCCCGGCGGCATCGGCGGCGAGATCGGAGACGACGCGGTTCTGGCGGGTACCTTGTCCTTCATGCAGAGCATGGGCGTGGATATGCCCGAAGGCACCCGGGTCAATCAGGCCGTGTATGTAGCCATCGACGGCCGGCTCAGCGGCGTTTTTGCCATCACCTACGCCAAGCAGAAGTCCTCCACCACGGGGCTCACCACCCTGTGCGCTTACCGGGGACTCACTCCCGTCCTCACCACCGGGGACTTCATGCTCACCGAGAGCTTCCTGCGGAGCAAGTTCGGCGTCAACGTCAAGCGCATCGCCTTCCCGCCCCGGGATGTCCGGGCGGAGCTCAGCGCCCGGGAACCGGCGGAGGACGCCCCTGCCCTGGCACTGCTCACCAAGGAGGGACTGGCCGGCGCGGCTTACGCCGTCACCGGTTCCCGTGCCCTTCGGAGCGCCTCCGTCACGGGCGCGGCGATCCATATGCTGGGCGGTATACTGGGCCTGCTCATTACGCTGGCGCTGGCCATCTCCGGCGGCACCGCCCTGCTGAGCCCCGCCAATATCCTGCTGTATGAGCTGATCTGGATGATCCCCGGCCTGCTGGTCACCGAGTGGACACGGTCTGTCTGATTGCAAACCGGATGGAATTTGCCGGGGAAACCTGCGTTCCCCGAAATATAATAAAAAAAGCAAAAGAAAGCTGGTATCATTTTGAAAAAGGCAATAGCAATCATTCTTCTGCTGGCCATGGCACTTGGTCTGTGTGCCTGCGGCTCAAGCGAAAACAAGTACACCATGTACGAGGACATCAACGAGATGCTGGATCGCGGCGACTTCGACGGCGCCATTCAGGCCATCGAGGATCTGCGGCAGCAGGCTCAGGGCGGCCATGAGAACAATGACGGCAACGACGATGACGACGGCGGTGATACCCTGCCCGGCGGCGAAACCCAGCCCGTCGGGGAACCGACTCAGGAAGAATGGGATGTGCTGAGACAGTACTATAATATTCTCAGTAATCTGAACCGTTATCTGGAAGGCAGCTCCATCAGCGCTTATGATGAGAACGATACCCGCTATGAAGGCTCCCGGGCGCTGGAGTACTACTATAACCAACTGTCCGCCATGGAAGCCGTCGACAAATGGGCCGGCACCAAGTATACTTCTTCGGAATATTTCAGTACGGAGATCAACTGGGACCGGAAAGCGGTGCTGGACAGCTTCGTCATCGTCAAAGACGTCAGGCTGTCCGAGAGCAAGACCACAACCGACAACATGGGCAATGTGAATTCCGACAGCAACATGCCCTGGACCTACGACGAGAACGGTGTTTTGGTTTACCAGAATTACACATACTATGTGGACCGGATTCTTTTCAACACCAGATATAACAATAATTATCAACTGGAATATGACGACAGCGGCCGTCTGATTCAGAAGAAGTACGTCTCCGGCGGCACCGTGAACGCGCTGGAGACCTACACCTATGACGCTGCCGGATGTCTGACGAACATCCATATCAAAGACAACAGCGGAGAGTACGACTACGCCTGCACCTGTGACGGTCAGGGCCGGCTGACCCAGATTGCCTGGGGCAAAGACATTTTTGATTATACCATTACCTATACCTACGATACCGCCGGGCATCTGGTAAAGGAAGAAAAGACGCAATACAGCTATTATGACACGGCTAAGAAGTACGGCCAGTATATTGTTTATACATGGACCATGGAATACACCTATGACGGCAGTAAACTGTCCTCCGGCACATACACGGAGCGTGATTGGGCTTCTGAAAGCAAATTTGACGGCAGCAAGTGGGTCGTTACGGACAATTACCCTACTTTGGAGCAGCAGAACCGGTACGACTACACCTGTGACAATCAGGGGCGGGTGATCTCCTATACCGTCACCCCGGGCAATCGCGTGTATGTTCATGATTACGGTTCCCATAAGGCAGGCGACATTGATAATACTCCCAGCTATGCCAACGTCACCATCGAGACCGTCTACGGAGATTATTACATCTACAGCCCCGGTAACTGAACACTTCCAAGGGCGTGCCATGGATGGCCGGACGAAATTCCGGCTGTCCATGGCTTTTTTTCTGGTGCAATGTACCCGAATCGGGCGGTTGCCTTTTGTGCGTTTTACACAGAAGTACAATCGTCCCTCTGCCAA
>JAQXIT010000164.1 GCA_029007925.1 Bacillota bacterium
AAATCAGCCAATGGGAGAGTGCTTCCGGGGAAAAAACCGCTATAATGGAGGTACCAATTTCGCGGGAGGTTCCATCCATGTCCTATACCATTTTCACAGATGCCTGCTCCAATCTGCCGGGGTACTTACTGACGGGGCGGAATATTCGTGTCCTGCCCTGCCACTATACGCTGGACGATGTCCCCGGCGAGTACGACGGCGATATCGAAGCCTTCGATTCCCATGGTTACTACGAGAAGCTCCGCGGGGGCTCCGTGCTGAAAACCAGCCTGCTGAACACCCAGCTTTTTCTGGATCATTTCCGCCCGGAGCTGGAAGCGGGACGGGATGTGGTCTATGTGGGAATGTCCTCCGGCATCAGCGGTACCTATCAGGCCGCCCGCATTGCCGCGGAGGAGCTGGCGGAGGAATATCCCGACCGTACCGTCCGGACGGTGGATTCTCTGGGTGCCGGTTTCGGAACGGGACTGCTGGCCTGCCGGGCTGCCGATCTGCGGGCGGAGGGCAAAACCGCCGCGGAGGCCGGGGAGATTCTGGATGGGGAAGTTCCGCATCTTCTCCAGTTCTTTACCGTGGATGATCTGCATTTTCTGCGGCGTACCGGTCGGGTCAGCGGCGCAACCGCCGCTATCGGTTCCGTGCTGAACATCAAGCCTCTGCTGTGGGGCGATGCCACCGGCCATATTGTGGCCTGCGGCAAATACCGGGGGCGGAAGAAGGCTGTGGATGCCATCGTGGAGCGCTACCGCGACCGGGCCGTGGACGCGCAAAACCGCCGGGTGGCCATTACGCACGGCGACTGCCCCGAAGAGGCGGCGGCGCTGGCGGAGCGGATCACCGGGATCTGCCGTCCCAAGGAACTGATCGTCTGTCCCCATGAGCCCTTCACCGGCGCCCATGTGGGGCCGGGAATGCTGGCGCTGTTTTTCTTCGGAACCAGTCGTTAACCGCAAAGGCACGGAGCCGGAAGGCTGCGTGCCTTTTTCAATCCGACGGACGCAGCCAAGGGAAATCCGACGGGAAACCATCCTTTTTCCGGAATAGCCCCATGGGACTCTTTTTTGGTTGCTCCGGGGAGACATCCGTGGTATAATCAGGAAAACGGAAATGGGGTGGAAGTATGGACAATTACCGGATCTCCCGGGACAGGGCACAGGCGTATTTTCTGAATTTCAATCAGGACGCGGTGATCCGGGCGTGGGATCTTCCTCACGATGACGACTATCTGTATCTGGTTTTCCTCGGCAGAGGCTACCGAATCCACCGGAAAACCGGCAGCGTGATCCGGCAATGGGACGGCAGAGAGGCGGAATTTCAGGAGGTGCTGTCCATATTCGACCTTCTCTGCCACCAGGGGGACGGAAAGTTTGCCTCCGGCCGCTTCGCTCCGGTCAACAGTCTGAAGGGACGGGCAAAAACGGTGGGCGTGGGGACGAATTTTCACACGGCACCGGCGAAACGGTTCGAGCAGAATATGGAAGGTTTCCGGCAAGCTTGCCTCCGGTTGGGGGGAGAGAAAGTGGACATGGGGGACTTGGGCTTCCGGTTCCCGGTGTTCGCGGACTTGTCGGTGATTCTGAAGTTTTACCGCAGCGACGAGGACTTCCCCGCCAGCGTCACCCTGCTGTGGGACGAGAATACCCTCCGATTTGTGTTCTACGAAACCGTGTTCTATATGGCCGGCTGCCTCCTCGGTGCCATCGGGGAGGAAATGTGCCGATAACCAAACTGCCGGAAGGGATAACCTTCCGGCAGCACTTTTATACATTGAACAGGAAGTTGACGATGTCGCCGTCCTTCATGACGTATTCCTTGCCCTCGCTGCGAACCAGACCCTTGGCCTTGGCGGCGGCCATGGTGCCGCAGGCCTTCAGATCCTCGAAGGCAATGACCTCGGCACGGATGAAACCACGCTCAAAATCCGTGTGAATTTTGCCGGCGGCCTGGGGCGCCTTGGTGCCCTTTTTGATCGTCCATGCCCGGCACTCGTCGGAGCCTGCGGTGAGGAAGGAGATCAGACCCAGCAGCGCGTAGGAACTGCGGATCAGCTTGTCCAGACCGGACTCGGCCACGCCCAGCTCCTCCATGAACATGGCCTTTTCCTCGGGATCGTCCAGCTCGGCAATGTCCGCCTCCAGCTTGGCGCAGATGGGGATCACCTGACTGCCCTCGCTGTCGGCAAGCGCCTTGACGGCCAGGTAGTGGCGGCTGCTTTCCGGCTCGTTGACCTCGGATTCCGCCATGTTGGCCACATAAATGGTCTTTTTCAGGGTCAGCAGGTCGGAGGTGGCGATGACGGCCCTGTCCTCCTCGGAGCAGTCAAAGGTTCGGGCCAGCTTGCCCTGATTCAGATGCTCCAGAAGCGCCGAGAACAGCTCGGCTTCCCGGAGGAATTTTTTGTCGCCGCTTTTGGCTGCCTTCTGGCATTTGTCCACACGGCGCTCCACCATTTCGATATCCGCCATCACCAGCTCCAGATTGATGATGTCGATATCCCGCAGGGGATCGGTGCTACCCTCCACATGGGTGACGTTGCCGTCCTCAAAGCAGCAAACCACATGAACGATGGCGTCGGTGGTGCGGATGTTGGAGAGGAACTTGTTGCCCAGACCTTCGCCCTTGCTGGCGCCCTTGACCAGTCCCGCGATGTCCACGAACTCGATGATGGCCGGGGTGGTTTTCTTAGGCTTATGGAAGTCACTGAGCCACTGCAGCCGGGAATCCGGCACGGACACCACGCCCACATTGGGGTCGATGGTGCAGAACGCGTAGTTGTCCGCCGGCACGCCGGCGTTGGTGATGGCGTTGAACAGAGTGGACTTGCCCACGTTGGGAAGTCCCACGATACCTAATTTCATATATGCTTATTCTCCTTCGAAATAGTTTGTATTTATCGGTTTTTGGCGATTATTGTGGCGTTTTATGGCTTAATATATTTACACATTTTTTGGCCTTACGCCATTTGTACGCCATTTACGCATTGATTTATGTGAGGTCTTATCAGAGGACCCCATTGAGCTGAAATTGCCTGACAGCTTGATCCATAGAGTCGGTAGTTACATGAACATATCGATCCATAGTTGTTTGGATACCGGCATGGCCCAGCAGTTTTTGCAGCACCTTGGGCTGCATACCGCTTTCGATAGCCCGTGTGGCGTAGGTGTGCCGAAGCGCGTGCATACAAAAACGGTTAATTCCTGCTTTATCGCAGAGTTTGTATAGGTGGGTATCATA